>CAYWOV010000477.1:0-3954 GCA_964459965.1 uncultured Planctomycetaceae bacterium
TGAAGACCAAGTGACTCATGCCTCAGTCGGCTACTGCCGTGCTCCCCAAGAGGATCCCCCCACGGGCCGCTGAATCAGTCGCCCGCGATCCACGTCTTGCCATTGCTTCTCGAAGTCGCCTTTGATTCGGGTCCCGCGATGACACGAATCGCACGAGTGCGGAGCGATTGTATATGCGCGTCAGGAAATTGACTCTGGCACTCAAACTCGGCGAATGAGGCGGTCCGCCGATGCAACAACGGAATTGCAACGTCGGCTTTACTTACAGGGCGGTCCCGGCGGTCGATCGCGGCCGTAGATGACGACGTCGATCCCGTTGAGGGGGGCGACGCGTTCGCGCGTCATGCCGAGCTTTTCGGCGACGCGGATCGAGGCGCGGTTCAACGGGTGAATCACGCTCGAGAGGTGCGGCAGATCAAGACGGTCGAAGGCGAACTGCATGGCGGCGGTGCCCCCTTCGGTCGCCAGGCCTTGGCCCCAGTGGTCCCGTGCGAGGAGCCAACCGACCTCGAGCGCAGGCCAACCGTGGGGATGGTGCAGACCGATGCGCCCCACGAGCATGCCGCTCGTTTTTTCCTCGGCCGCCCACATGCCGTAGCCGCGAAGTTGCCAATGGCCCAGAAACAGGGCCATCGAGCGCCAGGCTTCCTCACGTGAAAGTGGGCTCCCTGTGCCGATGTAGCGCATCACCTCGGGGTCGGCATAGATGCGGGCGTACGCGTCGAGATCGCTTTCGCGGAAGGGCCGCAGCAGCAATCGTTGAGTTTCCAAAATGACGCTCAACGGCCCCTCCGACCCTGAAATGGCGCCGGTCGAGTTGCCTCAATGTTTCGGGTGCCGGAAGCGAAAGTCTCCGACGTTTATCGCCGGCCGATGACCCAGCGCATGAAGCTGGCTGCCTTGAGGCCCTGCTCCGCCAAAACCTGGCTCACGGTCTTGGACTGCTCTTTGGCGAAGGGCTGGAAGGTCAGCACGCCGGCTTCGTTGTAGAACGTTTTGAGCTGGCCTTCGACGATTTTGTCGACGATTTTGTCGGGCTTGCCCGATTTTTTTGCCGATTCCCGCAAGCGCTCCCGCTCTTTCTCCACCAAGCCTGGGTCGAGTTCTTCGGGATAGCAGACGACCGGCTTGAGGGCGGCGATATGCATCGCCACGTCCTTGAGGACCGGAGTCGTCTTCTTGCCGCCACTGGCCTGAAACAGGACGCCCGTTTTGTGGTCGTGATGGACATACGCACCGACGGGCCCTCGCATGCGGGCCACCCGCGTCACGACGATTTTCTCGCGAATTTTGTTGATCATCTCGTCGAAGATTTCGGCAAGCGTCTTGCCGGAACCGGCGGGATCTTTTTGGGCCAAAAGTTCCTCGGGAGTTGTTGCCCCGGGGCCTTTGAGAAATTGGGTGACGAGCTTCTCTCCGAAGCCGGCCATGTCCTGGCCCGTCGCCACCGGCGGCGACTCGCACACCACCTCGACCATCACCGCCTCCTCGCCATCGGGACTGATGGCGGTGAAGATGCGGCCCTCTTCGGTGGCATTGTCGGCCCGTTTTTCTTTGACCTTCAAACCCTCACGTTTGAGGATTTCCTTGGCCTTTTCCTCGTCTCCCTCGGCTTCCATGAGGGCCTTTTTGCAAAGCATCATGGGGAGGTCTGTCTTGTCACGCAGCGCCTTGACTGCGGCCGCACTAATTTCGGTCATGGTTGCGTCTCTCCTTATCGGCACCGGGTCGCGTTTCGCACGAAATAACGCCGGTGGTATCTCACGTTTGGCCGGGGGCCTATGAGCAATTCGCCCGGCGTTCTTTACCCAATCGACGGGATGGGCCGCGGTTCGTCCTTGGCGGGAGCCTCTGGCTCTTCGGGCAATTGGGCGCGGCCCGTGATCAGCGAATCGGTCAAATAGCTGAGAATCAGCCGGATCGAACGGATGCTGTCGTCATTGCCGGGAATCGGCAAGTCGACAACGTCGGGATCCGAATCGGTATCGATAAGCGCGATGATCTTCGCCCCGACGTTCCGCGCTTCCTGCACGCAGTTTTTCTCCTTGCCGGGATCGACGACAATCACGGCCTCCGGCATGCGGTTCATGTTGCGGATGCCGTTCAGATTGCGAAAAATCTTCTTCTTTTCGCGCATCAGCGTCGACTGCATTTTTTTGGAATACGTGGCCAGTTCGCCGCTTTCCTCGAGAGATTCAAGCTCTTCGAGCCGCTTGAGCCGGCTGCGGACGGTGCGGAAATTGGTCAGCGTTCCGCCCAGCCAGCGTTCGGTCACGTAGGGCATCTTGGCGGCTTCCGCACATTCCTGGATTCCTTCGGCCGCCTGACGTTTCGTGCCGCAAAACAGGACAAGGCTGCCGTCGGCGGCGACCTTCTGGAGGTATTTCCGTGCTCGCAAGAGTCCCCGGACGGTCTCTTTGATGTCGATGATATGGATCAGATTTCGGCGGCCATAAATGTACGGCCGCATCTTGGGATTCCATCGGCTGGTGCGATGACCGAAATGGACACCCGCATCCAAAATGTCTTTAACGACGATTTCCGACACGATTCACTTTTCTCCCGACGACCGCCTTCGACCGGAGGCCATTGCGTCCAAGCCGCCCGCATCCGGCACAGCCCCTTTTTCGAGGCCGTTACAAATTAACGATCGTCACTTTCAGAAGTAAAAAAAAGCTTGCGGACGCCCATTGCGTCCCGCAGTCACGAGCATTCCGCGCCCGGAAGTAGCCGGTTTACCGGATTACTTGCTTTGGAAGGGTGCGTCGGGAAGACGCCCCCAGATCCCGCGCGGACCGTGAATCCTATCGGTTCGGTAGCAAGACGTCAAATCGGCATTCACCTTCGACTTACAGCGGCAAATCGAGTTCGTGCTTGAGGTGAACTCGGTTTTCGACTATCAAACCGCTCGGCCCCAGCGGCCCTTGATTGGGCCGCCGCTACGGACCTATCCATTCGCCCCATTTCTGCATTTTTCCGACCCGTCACGACTCCCCTCGTCCGTTCTACAGCCAATCCCCCGCTGGAAAGCGTTTTTTCGCGTGCGACGAGATTTTTCGCCCGTCGGAGAAGGTGCGTACAATCGGCGCCAGTTTTTGGGAGCAGCCGGCGCGGCGGGAGCGGTCGCCTGTCTGTCTACTATCTCACCGTCCCTTCAGGCGGCCCGAATTGAAAAAGACAGCCCGCCGCTCGTTATCGATTGTCACGCCCATCTTTACAGTGAAAACGAAACAAAATATCCGACAATTGCCGACCCCTTTCGACCGCCGACGGGGGAAGGCACGGTCGCCCATCTGCGTCGCGAGATGGCGGCCGCAGGCGTTCGTTTTGCGACCACCGTCCAAACCAGCACTTTCTATCGCTGGGATAATCGTTTCATTGCCGACGCCGCGGCGGCCAATCGGGACGCGTTCGTCGGAGTCGGCACGCTCAATCCTGATGATCCCCAAAGCCCCGCAGTGTTGCGGCAGTATTTTGGTCAATTCAACGTCCGCGGACTGCGAAGCATTCCCGCGAAGAGCGGTCGGCTCGACGATCCGGGCGTTGACGAGCTTTGGGCGACCGCGGAGGAACTCGGCATCGTGGTCAATGTGCTCGTCAATCGGGACAAACGCCGGGAGTTGGTGACGCTGGCGCAACGCCATCCCACGCTCCCCGTCTTGATGGACCATTGCCTCAACTTGAACGCCGGACGCGAGCAAAACGCCATCCTCTCGGATATGCTGGCACTGGCCCGAGTGCCAAACCTGCAGGCCAAGTTGTCGTTCGTTGCCACGGGAAGTGCCGAGGAATTTCCCTTCCGCGACATGCATGCGTCGTGCCATGCGATTATTAAGGCCTACGGCCCGGAACGCTGCGTTTGGGGGAGTGATTTTCCGTGCAAACTTTGGTGTCCGAAAGCCACGTATGAACAGCATCTGCGGGTCTTCACCCACGAGCTGGGACTCACCCCCG
>CAYWOV010000478.1:0-1637 GCA_964459965.1 uncultured Planctomycetaceae bacterium
GGCCGCTTGCGGCACAACTGGTCAAGAGCTAGCTTGAAGCGCCGAGCTTTGAACATCTGGGAGCGACAGTTTCATGCGACGAACGTGCCCGAATTCTACTTTTTCGATGGTCTGGCCAGTTCGGCGAATCTTCGCTATGGGCCTGCTGGCCGCCCTAATTTCAGTCGGCTGTCAGGACCAATCCCCTTCGACTCCGACCGGGCAAAAAGACGCCAAAAATCCCACGACTGCGACCGCGCCGTCGGCGACGAAATCGGCCGAACCCGATGCGGCCAGCGAACCCCCTCATAAACCGGACACGCCGGCCGATGTCGCCGCCCTCAAGGCCGATGGGGCCGTGTTCAAGAAGGATGAAGCCGGCTCGATCGTCAGCGTCGATCTTTCGCACGGAAATGCCAACGACGCGACGCTTTCGCACCTGAAGGGTCTCCCCGCCCTTACCGATCTGAATTTGAGCGGACCCTCGTTCACGCCGGACGGCCTTGGCAAACTCAACGAACTCACCGGCCTCACCCGACTCGGCCTCGAGGCAACCAACACCAACAACGCCGTGCTGGCCGCGCTCGCCAAGCTGCCGAACCTGGTCGTCCTTAATTTGTTCAAAACCGACGTTCGTGACTACGGCCTGAAACAGCTCGTTGCTCTCAAAACGCTCAAAGATCTCGACCTCCGCCGCACGCTCACCAGCGACGCCGGCACCGCGAATCTCAAGGGGCTGGATTCGCTCAAAGCGCTCAAACTGCAAGACACCCGCGTGACGGAAGCCTGTCTCGACAGCGTGCTGTCGCTGCCCGCCCTCGAGCGTCTCGGTCTCCCGGGGGTTAATTTCGGCAACAAGGCCGTGGAGAAAATCGGCAAGGTCACCCGCTTCCGGGAATTGCAGCTCGACGACTCGATCGCCACCGACGCCGGTCTGGCCCCCTTGGAAAACCTCAAAAACCTCGAAGTCCTGCACCTCCGCCGCACGCGGATCGGCAACGCCGGCATCGCCCACATCAAGGGACTCACTAAAATGAAGACCCTCATGCTGCGGGACACGCTCGTGGACGACGAGGGCCTTGCCTACCTCAAGGGCCTCTCCAACCTCGAAACGCTCGAACTGAGCGAGCTGCCCATCACCGACGAGGGCCTGGCCCAACTCGCCGGCCTCAAGAAACTCGCCCACCTCGACTTGTGGGCCACAAAAATCACGCCGGCCGGCACCGCCGCGCTCAGGGGTCTGCACAACCTCATCGATCTGAACCTCGATAGTTGCCAGATCAACGATGCAGCCCTCACAAATTTCGCCGGCCTCACGCGGCTCGAACGGCTCAACCTCGACAACACGCAAGTCAGCGACCGCGGCCTGCCGGACCTGAGAAGTCTTACGGGCCTCCGCGAACTCGACCTCACCTCGGTCAACGACGTGACTCCCGAGGGGATCGAAAAACTCAAGCAGGCGCTGCCTCGCTGTCAAATCAAACAGTAGGCAGATCAAGCAGTGAGTCGCCTCCCGCCGGGGACTTTTTTGGCTTTTTTGGGGTACTAAAAAAGGCGCGAACACCCCAAAAAAGTCCCCCGCGAATTTTTATTCCATTTTCCGAAAAAACCTCCCATCAGCCAACCGCTAATGGCCGTACAATTAGGGCGAGCAAAAA
>CAYWOV010000478.1:1737-3950 GCA_964459965.1 uncultured Planctomycetaceae bacterium
AAAAAACCTCCCATCAGCCAACCGCTAATGGCCGTACAATTAGGGCGAGCAAAAAATGCTCAGACGGCAATTGAGCGTGGGCCAAGCGGACAGCTTACCACGAAAGCCGTCTTCCGATCCGAAAAATCGCAAGCCGGCGACTCGACCGAGCTCGCCGCTGTCGGCTCTTCCGAGAATCGGCGGCCCGCCGGTTTGCCCACCTGAAAATCCGTAGTTAACGATCCGTCTTGCACGGGCAAGCGAGCAGCTTGCCCCGCGTCCTCACGGTTCCCGTTCAGGATCCGCCAATGAACGGCTTCCTGCAAACCGTTCGGCTCTTCGCCCTTGCTGCGCTCTTGGCGACTGCCAATCGTGTCCCCGCACACGCGCAACAGGCTCTTCCCCGAACCGTCAATCCGGCCACCTACAAGTCGCCGTCCGGCAACAACACGCTGACGATCGACCCCAGCGACATTTACGGCCGCTACGGCGGCGCATACCGCGTCGCCAAGAACGGCAAAGAGGTCTGGGCCAAATCGCTGCCGTTCACGCTGTGCGACGCCGCGATCACCGACACGGGCGTCGTGGCCGGCTACGGCTACACGCTGGGCGAACACGGCTTCGGCAAGAGCCCGGACGAGCCGCGCCCGGGCGACATGGTCGCTGCCATCATCGACCCGACCGGAAAGCTGCGGCTCCAGCAGATCACGAAGCGGCAACCCGCCCGCGTCTTGCACTCGCCCCCGTTTCCCGTCGCCAACGGCCTGATCGTCGACGAGCCAAACGATCGGCTGATCGTGCGTCTGTACGATTTCGGGCCGACCGAGATTTGGTGGACGTACCGCCTCTCGAATGGTGCCGTCTTGGAGAAACGCACGCCGCAGCGCTGGGTGGCCGATTGGCAACACCTGATTCGAATCATCGACGCGAAACTCATCCGGGGCACGCCAGTCATTCTCGTGCAGTGGATGCGGACCGACATGAACCATCGCCCCGACGTCGTCTTCCTCGGGGTCGATCCCGAGGCGAAGTCGCTCTTTTCGCTTGACGTGCCGGGCGATTACGCGGTCGAGGGAGACGAAAAGGCTTTAGACAAGCTTCGCCAGCTGCAGCAATGGACTCAGGCACATGGGCGGATCCTGGAAGCGGATCGTCCGAAACAGTTTGAGATCGTCGTGGCCGCCGACTCGACGCGTGTCACATTCTCGGTCGATCAGAACGCGCAGGGCGTGTGGAAGGCGAAGGAACTTGCCACCGTCCCGTTTTCGCTTCCGCCGACGGAGCCCGCGCACGCGGCGACGATGAATCGGGTGACCAACGGGCGAACTTTGAAAGACCTCGGCCGACTGGCCCTGCAGACGACGTCGTCCTCGGCCGATGCAGTCGTTCGCGATGGTCGCGGCGCCAATCCCTCCTCGGCCTGGTTGCGACGAATTGCGGGAATCAGCGTCGACGTCCGCGGCCGGATCTACGCCGTCGACTCGAAAATCGGCACGGTTCACGTTTTCGACCCGGCCGGCAAGCTGCTCCACGTCTGCCTGGGCCGCCCCGCCGATTTCAATTTGAAGCTGTGGTCTCAGGCCATTGCCACCAACGACATAGGGGATGTCTACCTTGGGCTTGAAGAGCCTGACTTTCCTGACGACAAGCGGTCCTACGCCCACTTCACCTCAGACGGCAAGCGGTTGGAGAACGTTGTGCTTCCCGCCGCCAGGTGCTTTTTGCAGCCGGGCAGCCATTTGATCGTGGCGATGCGTTACGAAGACGTCAGGCTGATCGACCCCTCGGGCAAAACCGTCCGCACGATCAGCCGCCGTCCCGACAACAATTGGCTGGAGCGTCCGCAGGCGATCGCGCTCGCGCCGGACGGCTCAATCGCGATTCTGGCCCGCCGCTCAACTGGCAGCGAGACGTCGGCCAATCTCTACAAAGCCAACGGCGACCCGCTCCGCACAATTCCCCTCCCCGAGTCCGTCGACGGCCTGGCCCGCATCGCCTACGACGGCCGGCGGCTGATCGTCGCGGGAGATGACCTTCTCATCTTCGACGCGGCGGGCCGCCTGCTCCTGTGTTGCGAGCCACCCCTCAAAGTTCCGCAGGGCATGTACTATTACCCCTACATCCTCCCCGGCGGCCGAGTGCTGACCCTCTACGACGGCAAAGAGCCCGTGCTGCACCGGTATGAATTGCCGTGACTTCTCAGCCCCGGCAGTCTTCTTGCCACCGGTGCAAAC
>CAYWOV010000479.1:0-3937 GCA_964459965.1 uncultured Planctomycetaceae bacterium
CGCGCGCGTCTTTCTTGTCCGGCTGGTTCTTGTCATCGGATGAACTGTCCGAGGAGCCGTTCTTTGGCCCCTGCTGCGATCCGTTATCGCCGCCTTTTTGTTGTTCACCTTTCGAATCCTGTCCGGCGCCCGACTTGGAGTCCTTTTTGCTCGCTTCGGACGGCTTGTCACCCTGCGGTTTAGTGCCGTTTGAGTCCGATTTCTCATTGCCGTGTGTCGGTGACTGGCCTTTCGGGTCTTTTTGCGCCTCCGATTGATCTTTTGCTTCGTTGGGCTTCGAGCCGGACGACGGATTATCTTTTGAATCGCCTCCGCCCTGTTTCTTCTGGCCTTCTTTGCCCGTTTGGGCCGAGTCCGATGAGGATTCAGATTGTTGTTGATCCTTTTTGTCCTGAGATGGCGAGTTCTTGTCGGGCTTTTTCTGGTCCGAATTGTTCTGGCCGGCGGCCCCCTTGTCTCCCTGGCCGGCGCCGGGCGATTTGTTCTGTTTTTCTCGTTCGCGGCGCTGTTGATCGATTAACTTCTGCAGAGTTTTCGAGTCCTCGGCCGGGTTGTCGGGGTTGGTTGGCTGGTTGCTGATCTCGTCTTTGTCGGCGGAGTTCTTTTCCTGTTGACCGCCCGGTTCTTTGGCTCCAGCGGGCTTGTCTGGTTGCTGGCCGTCGCCCTTTTGACCACCATTGTTTTGATCGTCGCTCTTATCGTTGCCCTCCGCCTGTTGATCCTCTTCCTTCTGCTTTTCCCGAGCGCCGTCCTGCTTCTTGTCCTTTGGGCGTCGAGGCGGTTGCTGTTTTTTCTCGCGATTGTTGGCCGACTTCTCGTTGTCGGGCTGATCCTGTTTGGGCTGCTCGCCGTCCGACTTATCACTTGCCTCTTTTTGACGCTTCTCTGCGTCGGCCAGGTCCTTTTTGACCTGCTTCTCGGGAACAGGATCGATGATGTGAATCCGCAGCTTGGGCGTTCGCGTGACGTTGGCGATCGGCTGGCGATTGTCCTTGGCCTGCAGCCAGTAAGTGATCGTGTCCTTGGGACGCAACTGATAGTCCCGTAGCGACCATTTATAAGTCGTCTTTAACTGCTGAACGGTCCGCTCACTGATCGTCGGTCCGTTGACCGGCGACCCGTCTTTTTCGATGTAGAGCTCGATATAGGTCAGGGCGAAATCGGGATCGCGGGCCTCGATCAACAGCGGCAAGACGGCGTTGGCCGGCAGTTCCAGGTCGGTCTTGGGGTCGCGGAGAATGATTTCCGGCGGCTGATCGGGACGGATGGCCAGACTGTAAAGGCTCGGGCTGGGGTCGGATTCGCCCGCCGCGCTCGTGCAAAAGATGCGGTAATAGTGCGGATACGTGCCGTCGGAACGGATTTCGAGCTTCCAATCGACTTCGAGTTTCGTTCCGTCGATCACACGGATCGGAATCTCTTCGGCGCGCTTTGCGGCCGTTTCGTCGTCAAAGAACTGCAGCGACGCGGACCGCAGGGGCATGTTGGCGTGCGCTTTGAGGATGACCCGCGTTCCCTCCAGTGCGTCGATCGCACCGGTCGTCTGCGTGACCGGCTCGCGGCGGGTGTACTCGGGACTGTCGAGGCGGATGGAATCGATTGTGGCTGAGGGAGGCTGGACCACGCGGATGCTGTATTCGGGCGTCGTGGCATCGCCGGCCACGATTCGATACGTCATGTTTTGCAGGATGCCGCCGCCGTTGTCGCCGGTGAGCACACAACGGAATTTTCGCGTCCCCTCATTTTCCAGCCGCATTTCGACCCGCTCGTCGACGAATTTGCGGTCGGCGGTCGTGAAAAACAGAAACGTTTGCGGCGGGATCTCGCCGCGGATGTCGGCCGTGACTTCGAGTTGCGACCGGGCCAGCACGTCTTTATCGCCGGGATGGACGTTAAAAATCTCCGTGCGCGTGGCCACCCCGACGTCCGTCGAGGGAACGATCGCCCTCCAAAGCGAGGTCGCCGGATTCTTCGGGGAGAAAACCCAATACAGGCAGAAGATCACAACGACGGCCAGCAGCGCGTTCGAGAGCCGCAGCAGGCTGCGGCGGTCGACCGTTTCGTTCACGTCGACGTGCGAGAGAGCCAGGGCCGCGCGGCGCTCGATCGACTGATAAATCTCCGGGCTCACCTCGTATCCGCTTCGCGAGATATCGACCAGGTTGAGCAGGCTGCTTTTTAGCGCCGGTGACGCCTTTTCGATGGTGCTGGCCGCATACAGGCCGCTCACACGCCGCCGCCACGGAACAACGACCTTCCAAACAATCCACGCGCCGGCGGCCGAGGCGACAACGGCCAACATCAGTCCCCGGGTGAGCGTGCCGAAACCGCCGGGGACGATCCAGTGGTCAAAAATGACGAAGATCAGCAAGTACAGCGTAACCAGCGTCAGCGTGCCGACGACGGCCGTCATGACGTCCGTCGTTTTGATCGTCGAGCCGGTCTTGCGGAGTTGAATGTCGATATATTCGTCAAAATCGACGTATTGCTGTCCGTGGACCTGATCCGACGACGTCGCCATCTCCACTCCTCCCGTGCCCGGCGCGTTCCATTATACCCCGTTGGAAAGTCGGCCGTCCAAAGATTGCGGCTTAACTTTCGACGGACCACCCCTTCGTCACACCAAGCCGCGCCGCTTGCGAAGAATCCATTCGAGCGTCATGAATGCGGCAAAAACAGCCAGGAACCAGGGACTGTCCCACAAGTTCACGTGCCGAATCTGCGTGACTTCCAGGTTGGGAACGCCCTCTTTGAGCAGCCGCGTCAAGAAATTGGTCAATTGCTCCGGTGCGATTGCCGTGCCCCCGGTCAGGGCGGCGATTTGATCCAACAGGGCCGGGTCGGCCGCCGGGTTGTCCAATTCGAGATTCCGTTCGTCGACGATGAACCGCGCATAGTCGTCTGGACCAAGCGCGGAACCACCCTTTTCCGCCCGCACGCGGACCCAATAGTCGCCCGGCGTTGTCGTGTCGACAAAGGTGGCCGTGCTGTTCTCCTGGCCGCGAATGGGCGAGACCGAATGCTCCACCTTCTTGCTGTCGGTGACCGCGATGAGAAAGTCCGCGTCGGTAATCGGCTTACCCGCGTCGTTCCGGGCGCCTAAGGTGAGGCCGACGTGCTGGCTGGGAGTGGCATTTCGCGTGTCGACGCGGACCCAAACCCGCTTGTCGCTGTCGATTTCCTTCTTACACAACCAGAGGATGACCTGCCGCCAGAACCGCTGATGGGCCTCGTGATGGCCGTAGGTGTACCAGAGGTACGTCGTGTCGCCAGCGAAGGCCAGCACGCGGGCCTTGCCGTACTCATGGGCGACGAGCAGCGGGGCGCCATCTTGAGACTGAGCGAGAACCTGAACCAAACCGCCCGTTTTGGGACGCAGTCGATTGGCCCCGGCCAGCGGCCGCAGCGCTTGCCAGGCGGCTTGCTGGTTCCCACCGGGATCGATCCGCATCAGGTAGTTATCGAGGCCGCGTTCGGTGGGCAGCATCTGCTGGTCGCTCTCGAGCTGAGTATCGGGATTCGGCGGACCGTTGGGCGTGTAATCGTTTTGGGACATTTCGACGGGCAGGATGTCGGCGAGCTGGGTCGATGCCCAACCGCCGGCCCCGAAGCTGCGGCGTCCGCCGATCATCATCAGCCCCGCCCCCTCGTCGACGCGGGCGGCCAGAGCCAGCAGCATCTCCGTCGTGAACGTCTCTGCAGGAATATCGCCAATGATGTAGGCGTCGTATTTACCAGGCTCGAACCAGGCGGGGTCGATCTGGTTGCCTTTTTTGAACTCGCCCGCATGGACGATTTGCGAGTCGAGCTGAATCTTCTCCGCGGCGCCGAGATGCCTCAGGTACTTTTGCTCGGGCCGGAGAATGTCGATATAGGCGACTTTGATCCCGCCTTTTTGCACGGCCATGATCGTCTGGCGGATGTTGTTTTGTTTCTT
>CAYWOV010000480.1:0-3932 GCA_964459965.1 uncultured Planctomycetaceae bacterium
TCCACTACTGCGTGACGAACATGCCCGGCGCGGTTGGTCGCACGAGTACGTACGCGCTGTGCAACGTGACTTTTCCTTACGCTCTCCGCATCGCCAACCAGGGCCTGCCAGCCGCCTGCGCGGCCGACCCCGGCCTCGCCGAAGCCGTCAACATGTACGCCGGCCGGGTGACGAATCGGGCGGTGGCCGAGACCTTCGGGTTGAAGTATACGACGTTTGCCTAGTCGTTGAGGACGCGACCTGCGTGCTCTACTTTAAAGTCTTGGCCGCATCGACCGCGAAATAGGTCAAGACGCCGTTGGCGCCCGCCCGTTTGAAGGCCAGCAGGCTTTCGAGCATGACGCGGTCGCGGTCGAGCCAGCCGCGCTCGGCAGCCGCGTTCAGCATGGCGTATTCGCCGCTCACCTGGTAGACGAAGGTCGGCAGGCCGAAGGCCTCTTTCACGCGGTGCACGATGTCGAGATAGGGCATTCCCGGCTTGACCATCACCATGTCAGCCCCCTCGGCAATGTCGAGGGCCACTTCGCGGAGCGCCTCGTCACCGTTGGCCGGATCCATCTGGTAGGTTTTTTTGTCGCCGCCGGCCAGGTTTGGGGCCGAGCCGACCGCGTCGCGAAAGGGGCCGTAGAAGGCGGAAGCGTACTTGGCCGCGTAGGCCAGGATTTGCACGTGTTGGTAGCCGGCGGCGTCGAGCGCCCTGCGGATCGCGCCGATGCGGCCGTCCATCATGTCGGACGGGGCGATAATATCGCAGCCGGCGCTTGCCTGATTGACGGCTTGCTTGCAAAGGACTTCGACCGTCTCGTCGTTGACGATGTAACCGTCTCGCAACAAGCCGTCGTGGCCGTGTGTTGTGTAGGGATCGAGGGCCACGTCGCAAATCACGCCCAGGTCGGGACACGCCTTTTTGACGGCGCGGACGCTGTTGCACACGAGGTTTGCAGGGTTGAGCGCTTCATCGCCGTCGGCCGATTTCTTGGCCGGGTCAGTCGCGGGAAAGATAGCGACAGCAGGGATGCCAAGTTCCGCCGCTTCGCTTGCCGCGGCGGTCAGCAGGTCGACCGTCAGTCTATCGACGCCGGGCATCGACGGAATCGGCGTGCGTTTTGCCATGCCGTCGTGCACGAAGATCGGCCAGATCAGGTCGTCGACACTGAGCCGATTCTCTGCCACCAAGCGTCGCGACCAGGCCGTGCGACGATTGCGGCGCAATCGCGTCGACGGGTATTCGCCGGGATCGTCGGGTAAGCGCGGGGTGTTCATTTCGCGGCAGAAAGCTTGGGCGAGCGGCGGACTTGTTGGAGGAGTCCGGCGGGATCAACCCGCCGGCTCGTCGGATTACGTGCGGACCGCTTCTTCCACAGTGTCCGGCGCTTGGAAATTGCGGCTTTGGCTGAAGAATTCGATCGGGTTATCGTAGACAACGCGGCGAATCAGGCTTTCGGGATACCCGCGTCGGCGCATTTCGATGATGAAATCGGGGACCGCTGTCGGCTTCGAGGGGCCCCAGTCGCCGGCCGAGTTCACCAGCAGGCGTTCCGGGCCGTACATCTCGATCATGTCGGCGGCCCGCTGCGGCGTGCATTTGGAGACAGGGTACAGCGTCATCCCAGCCCAAAAGCCCTCTTCGAGCACGTGCCGCACCGTGTGCTCCTCGACATGATCGACGAGGACGCGGTTGTGGTCGAGACGACTGTCGTCGCAGAGCATGTCGAGGATCATCATCGTCCCCTGGAACTTGTCTTCCAGATGGGGTGTATGGATCAGAATCGACTGCTCGTACCGGACCGCGAGATCGACATGCTCAAGGAAGATGATCGCCTCGTTGCGAGTGTTCTTGTTGAGGCCAATTTCACCGATGCCAAGCACCGTTGGCCGATCGAGGAATTCAGGAATCATGGCGATCACGTCGCGGGAGAGGCTGACGTTCTCGGCCTCTTTGGCGTTGATGCAAAGCCACGTGTAGTGCTTGAGGCCGTACTGAGCGGCCCGGCGTCGTTCAAAGTCGGTGAGCTGGCGGAAATAATCGCGGAAGCTATCGACGCTGCCCCGGTCGAAGCCCGCCCAGAAGGCCGGCTCGCTCATGCCGACGCAGCCCATTTTGGCCAGCATTTCGTAGTCGTCGGTCGTCCGCGAGACCATGTGAATGTGCGGATCGAAGTAATACATGCCGGCTTATTCCTCCTCGGACTTTTCGGCGGCGGGGGGAGCCATGCCGAATCCTTTTTGCCAATCGTCGTCGTAGGGCCGCGAGAAGATAAGTTGCACCTGCTCGGCACGATCGCTCGTTTCGTCGAGCAGGACCTTGAGCCCTTGACGGACAAGTTTGAGGCGGGCGTCGCCGACGGGAACTCCGCCGCCTCGTTCCAGCCGGTCGAAAGTGGCCGCCAGCTCGAGGACCTTGGCGCGGACTTCCAGGTATTCCCGATCGAGCACAGCTTGAGCGGTCATTTGAGTTGCCAGCATGGTTCCCACCTCGCCCCTCATTTTCGACGTCAGGCGTCGTTCCATCGCGGCTCCCTCCTCCGATGCGTCTGGCATCTTGCATCCGCATTCGAGTCCACGAAAGACCGGCGGACGCCAGACACCCGACGGAAAGTCCTACAGTTCAGTTTCCGTCCGAAATGCGGTGAAATCAAGCCGTGTACGGCCGATTAGGTCGGGGGAACGAGCAGCGCGTGGCGCGTTGTAGGAAGGTTGCGGAATCGGCGGGCGACTTTTACTCGGGCAATCTGGCAGCTTGCCCGTCTCAATTGCGCAAAACCGTCGCAGACATGCCGGCGGCAATCGAATTCTGCCCAAACTCAGCGCACGTTGGACGAAGCCGGTCCGCGGCTGGCAATCGTGAGATCGTTGCGGACGGAGGAGATCGCTGGTTCGAGGAGCGCGATTTGTTCGGCAACGATGCGGTCGTTTTGGGAGCCAACCACGCCGCGGAGGATGGCAGTGCCACCTTCAACTGCCACTTGAACGCCGCGGAAACGGCTGCCGGGTTTGGTCGCGCCGAGCGAGGTGGCGACATTCGCGGCCACGGCTGTCAGCGCGCGGGGGGCTGAAACTTCGAATCCGACTTCGATTCGCGGTTCGAACCAAGCCTGTTGGTCCTTGGCAGCCGTACTGGACGTCGTTGAACCACCGCGGCGACGGGATGAGTTCGCCGCCGTGGATCCGCCACCGCCGCCAGAGGATGATCCGCTCGTTCCCGTGGTGCGACCGCCGCTAGACGTGCCGGGTGTGGACGAGCCGCCGGCCTGCGTGACGGCCCCGTAAGAGCGGCCGCCATACATTGTGCCGCCGCTGGTCGACGAGCCAAAACCGTTCTGGGAGGCAAATCCGAGCACGCCGAAGCCGCCCGAGAGATTGGCCGCGTTCATCATGCTGAGTCCGCCGGTGCTCGAGCTGCCCATGCCGCTCGACATTCCGCTCGACGACCCACTGCCGAAGGTGCCGCTGCTCATTCCCATGCCGCCGCCACCCCCTCCGCCGCCGCCTCCACCACCACCGAGCAGGGCGCCGCTAAAGCCTTGCGATTGAGCGACGAGACCGCGGGACGACATAGCAACAACCGCGGTGGCGACGATCAGAACGGAAAAGTGTCGCATGAACTGAGCCCCCCTGGGCGTCCACTTTTTGGCGTCTGATATGCGGCATCAAACCAAACGCCGAAACGGCGGACTCCACCCGATTATAACCGGGTTTAGCTGGCTGCAAACGGAGATCGGCAGATTTTGCCGATGGGCGCGGCCTAAAAGCGAAGAATCGTTATTCCGCAACCCATATTATCGGCCGCATCGGCGAAATCTTTGGATGCACCGGGACTTCGGCTTGCGTTTAGTCCCCTTCGCCGTCCAACGAGTCAGACCGGGCGCTTTGTAACCTTAAGCGGCCAGAGCGTTGAGAGGCCCCGTCGGTCGTGTACTCAGCCGTGCGAA
>CAYWOV010000481.1:0-3924 GCA_964459965.1 uncultured Planctomycetaceae bacterium
GGCCGCGACCATTGGCCGAGCAATTTCAATGTGGCAATCGCCGGCGGCGGCGTCCGCGGCGGCCAGGTCATTGGTGCGTCGGCGGCGGACGGCACACATGTTCAGGAACGTCCCGTGACGATTCCCGACCTGTTCTGTTCAGTGTGCAAGTCGCTCAACATCAACCCGCGGATCGAATCGATCAGCCCGCTCGGCCGCCCGCTCAAAATCGTCGACGGCGGCAAGCCTGTGACCGAGTTGTTCGGTTAGAAGCGGGGCGTGATCGTAAAGCAAGCTGTCAGCTTGGCATGGCCACGCGCGTTCCAACGAACTCGCTTGCCGGGACGTATTACCGTGCGTCCCTCGCATCGATGGTGATCATCCGTTTTTTCCGCCAGCCGGCCTGGGCTTTCCCGAAGTCAAAGCCGGCAGGACGGTTACCTTCGGTCGCCGACCCGCGCCACCGGCTGTTAAATGATAGTGAGGGGCTGTCAGAGCGTTTGCGCCTTGGTATGATGCAAAGACCCGCATGAGATTCTTTGCCTTCTTGACGTCATTTTGCTTCTCGAGGTGATGTTGGCGATGTCCCAGTCCCTCTTTTCTCAAGCGATGGAAAGCCCCAAGCCGATCGGTTATGACGCGTCGGCAAATTCGGAGTTCAATTACAAGCCGGTCCCCGTTTTGGCACCAGTCAGCCTGTGCCTGGGACTCTTGTCGGCGATGGGGTTCCTGGGCATTCTGGCCGTGCCGATCGGACTCGTGGGAACGATCGTCAGTCTGATTTGCATCCTGCGGCTGCGCAAGGTGCGGGGCGAGTACGGCGGAATGTGGTTGGCCGTCACTGGCCTCGTCACGTCGTTCCTCTTCTTCACGACAAGCGGCGGTCTGTGGGTCTACGGTTACCAAACCGAGGTGCCAGACGGTTTCCGCCGGCTCAACTTCATGAGCGACATCTCCCAGAAGGGTTTCGTTGTCGAAAAGGGCAGTAAGGACGTCTTCAATCCTGATGTGAGAGCACTCGACGGGAAGAAGGTCTTCATCAAGGGTTACATGTATCCCACGAAACAGATGGAAGGCCTGAAAACTTTTCTCCTGGTCAAAGACAACGCTCAATGCTGCTTCGGCGGCAATCCCGCCGTGACGGACATGATTCTGGTCGACCTGGCGCCGGGGAAGACCGTCAATTATCACTCAGGCGTGCTGACGTCGGTCGGCGGTGTGTTTCACTGCAAACCGACCAGCGGGCCAGCCGGCCTGCAGCCCGCCTACACGATCGACGGATTATTCGTCGAAAACGCTCGTACGTTGTTTTGACTTGATCGGTCTCGCGCCGTTTCGAGTCACCCCGCCTCCCCGCGTGCCGGAACCGACGATGGACACGTTCGGAATTGCTGCCAGGACGATCCTCCTGGTTGGCTGCCTGATGCTGCTCGGCATCGGCTGTGCGGAGAAGCCGGCGGGAAGGTTCGAGACGTATGGCAATCTCAAGAAATCGGTCGCCGAAACTCCGGCTGACGGCGAACCAGTCGAAAAGACCGACGCGGCGCCAGTCTTGACGTCGACGCCACCTGTCGAGACGAAGCTAGCATCGGCTCCGACGCCCATTGCCACGAGGTCGCCGTCTCAAACACAGCTGCCGCCAAAGGCGGCGAGCACCGCGCCAACAAGCGGAACAAATGTCACCGACGCCGGCTTTCAAGCCAGCGTGGTTTCTACTGCCCCCAAGTCGGGCGCGGTGCCGGTTTCCGCGACGAGCACCGCCCGCAAGGTGCAATTGCTCGTACCGCAACGCAACTTCAAGATCGAGGGACCCGAGGGTGCGTCGCGGGTGAGCTATGACGATATCGACCTGCTCAAGGTCCTCAACATGGATCCGGTGCCGGCTAACGCGGCGACAATGATGCCGGACTGGCTCAAGGGACTGGAAGGAAAGCGGATCCGCATTCGGGGCTTCATGTATCCCACATTTTCGCAGTCCGGGATTCACGCCTTCGCGTTGGCACGCGATAATCAGATTTGCTGCTTCGGCCGCAATCCAAAGATTTATGACGTCTTCGACGTGATGTTGCGCGAGGGGGTCACGACCGACTATTTACCAAACCGTCCGTTCGACGTGGTGGGAGTGTTCCACATCCGGCCCGAAGCGGAGAAGGGAAAGCTGTTCCACCTCTACGATATGGACGACGCCACTGTCGTCGCCAAATAACTTGCATCGCCATATGACTCGAGGCCAACTCGAGCCGAACGTGCCCACCCTGACTGATCGACGTAACGGGGGGCCGCCAGGAGATCGAATGATGACTCGTAGAATGCGTTTGTCGTGGCTGTTTGCGGCTACCGGATTGTTTTTGGCGGGATCGAATTTCGTTTCGGCCTGCCCATTCTGCTCGGCCCCCTCGCAGACGCTGGCCGAGCAAGTCGCCCAGGCGGACGGCGTGTGCCTCGTCGAATGGACGGGTGGCACGGTCGCCAGCGAACAGGACCCCGGCAAGAGCACGTACGAAATTCTGCAGATCGTCAAGGCTCCAAAGGACAGCATCGCCAAGGGGGACCGCGTTACACTGGCGCGCTATCGGGCCGGCAAGAAGGGGGACCTGTTTCTCCTGATGGGCACGCGTTCGGGCCGCGGGAACAACCTGGACTGGGGTAGCCCCACCGAAGTTTCCGAGTCGTCCTTCAATTATGTGGCTCAAGCACCCACGCCCGAAGTCCCGGCCAGCAAGCGGCTCTTGTACTTCGTCAAATTCCTCGAGTTCCCCGACCAGGTGGTGTCCAACGATGCGTACGCCGAGTTTGCCAACGCCCCCTACAAAGACATTGCCGCTATCGCCAACCGCCTGCCGCACGAAAAGATTCGCCAGTGGATTGTGCGTCCCGAAACGCCGCAGCCCCGCTTGGGACTTTACGGCATGATGCTGGGTCTCTGCGGAGACGACAAAGATGCCCAGGTGCTCGGCGAAAAGATTTCGGAAAAGAGCGCCGACTTTCGCATTGGCGTCGACGGCATGATCTCCGGCTACCTCCTACTGACCGGATCCACGGGACTGTCACATATCGACGATTGGAAATTCAAAGACCACAAGGCGGCCTTCAGCGAGATCTATGCGGCCATGATGGGCCTGCGCTTCATGTGGCAATACGCGGGAGGCCGGATTCCCAATGAGCGTCTGATGCAGTCGATGCGAATCCTGCTCGAGCGGCCCGAACTGGCCGATTTGGTGATCGCTGACCTGGCTCGGTGGAACGACTGGAGCGTGCAAGATCGCTTGATGGAGATCTACGGCAAGGGTGAGTACAACATTCCTTCGATCAAGCGGGCCATCATCCGCTACATGCTGACCAGCACGCAGACGAAGCCGGCAGGTGCCCCGGCTGCGAGCAAGACGGCCGACATCAACAAAGAATACGTCGAGCGCGGCAAGAAATATCTCGAGCAACTGCGGAAGCGAGACCCGAAGACCGTCAAGGAAGCCGAGCGTTTCTTCTTCGTGAATTGATCGCGAATATGATCGACGTCCCGGCAATCCAAGCCGCTCTGCGGCAATTCGGCTTCGACGGCTGGCTCCTGTGTGATTTCCGCGGCAGCAACGTGCTGGCCCAGCGCGTGCTGGGACTGGCCTCCGCCAACGTCGGGTCGCGCCGCTATTTCTACTCGATTCCGGCACAGGGCGAGCCTCGAAAGCTTGTGCATCGCATCGAACCAGGTGCCCTCGACCACGTCCCGGGCTCGAAAACGGTCTACCTTCGCTGGCAGGAACTCGAAGCCGGCCTGCGGCAGCTCGTCGGCGGCATGCGGACCGTGGCGATGGAATACTCGCCAAAGAACGGCATCCCATATGTTGCCAAGGTCGACGCCGGCACGGTCGAGCTGGTGCGGAGCTGCGGCGTCGACGTCGCTTCCTCGGGCGATCTGATCCAACTCTTCGAGGCGACCTGGGACGACGA
>CAYWOV010000482.1:0-3916 GCA_964459965.1 uncultured Planctomycetaceae bacterium
CGATACCGGCAATTATTCCGACTAAAAGCGCGAGGCACATCATGCGTGCCTGCGGCCGAATGCGTTTGCGGCCGAGATCCCAAATCTCGGGGAACCAACGAAGCGGATGCGACGGGACCGGAGCTTTCGATGGCCCATTCGACATTTGCGATCTTCCCCCACGATCCTTGTTGGGCCGTCGCGTCCGAGCGGTCGTTGGGCGGCTGTGCCGTGAAATCGAGTGCCCTGCGAAACGGTATGCGACCTGATTGCCGCGTGGATGTCAAGCCGTCCGTTTAAACCGCCGAATTCACCGCGCGCGCGGCTTTTCCGCAATCACGGTCAGCGTTCCACAGACGTCGACGACCGGCGTCGGTCCGCGGGCCTGAGCGAAGCCGGCCTCCACAGAGGTGCGAGCCGACGAGTCGGATTCGACCACGAACGCCGTCGGTTGGCCCGGGCGCGGAAGAGGGCACGGCACTGCAGCCGGATAAACACGGCGATTCGTGCCGAAAATCGCGTCAGACACGGCCAACTTTTCGTCGCTCTCAAACAGCAATGGGTAAACGAAAGAGACCGTCGTCCAAACACACGAGATTTTTTGCCGTCGCAGATCCGCTTCGACGGCGTCCAGGTCTCGTCCGGAAACGCGCGTCATCTGCAGGTGTCCGGCCTTGTTCAACATCAGCGTTTCGACTTGATTTTGCTTTCCGACCTCGACCAACACGCTGGCGCCGACGAGTACAAGCGCGCCCATCGCGACGGCGCCGACGAGTCGCGGAAATGCAGCGGACGACGCGAAACAGCGCGCAAGCAATCGTCCTGTGAGAATTGAAATGAAGAAACAACCGCCAAGAAAATAACTCGGCGTCCGCAGCCAGGCGAGCAGATACGGCACAAAGCACGACAGCAAGAGGGCCAGCATCAACAGATCCTTGGCCTCATCTCCAGACCCGGTAAGGAGCGTCTTCGGGATTCGCGAGGGCGCCTTCACTAACGGGAAAACGGCAAAGGCAACTGCCGCCAGCGCGATCGCATAGAAGACAAAACCCGACGCGGGTCTCTCCGGGTAGTACCAAAGCACCGTGTCGGGGCCGAAGAACTTTGGCATTTCTTGAAAGAAGATCTCCGCATACGTCGCTGGAAAAAGCAGTGGTCGCATCCCGCTGCTAGTCTTGTAGATAAAGACTTCCTTCCAGTTGCTGAATTGATGCGTGAAGTTGAAGACGACGGCCGGACCATATCCGATGATCAATCCCAACGAGCCCAGCGCGGCGCTCGTTAGCGTGAACCTGCGGCGCAGCGTCAAAAGCGCCCACAAAGTGGCCACGGGTATCAGGGCCAGCTCCAAACACAGGACGCTCAACCCGGAAACGAGTCCAAACACGAAGGTCTTCCTGGGATTTCGCGCCGCGTCGGAATCGATCGACCAAAACAGCCCGACCAGCAGCGTGAGCGACAGGAAATACCAGGAATAGCCGCGAACCTGAAAATGCCACTTGAGAAGCGAAGGGCAAAGCGCAAACGCCAGGGCAGCGAGAGCCGCCGTCCGCCGATCGTACAATCGGTTCACCGTCACATAAAATAGCGCCAGGCAAGCCAGCGACAAAACCACGATACAACTTTTCAGCGCAAGCACGCCGGCGCCGAAGATCGCAAAGGGAACGCTCGCCAGGTAGGCCTCCGCGGACGCACCCGCGTTATATGGCTGCCCATACATGTAAAAGGGGTACGAGCGGCCTTCCTCGATGTGCTTGGCCATGAGGCCGATGATGGCCTCGTCGCTGTGCACGTGGGTCTGAGATGTCAGAAGAATCACGACACGCGAAACGGCCGCCACGGCCAAGATGCCGAGAAAAAATGCGTGTCGGCGCATTGCTAACCTGGGAGGGCGTAGACGACCAGAATCGTGGCCGTCCAGAAGAGTGCAAAAACGAGGCACGCCAGGCCGATCATCGACAGGACCATCGCCCAGCCTTTGGTCCAATAATAAAACGGGTCGAGCCCCGGCGGGCGCGGGAAAACATAGGCGACACCGGAGAACAACACCAAAGCCCCCAACCCCGCGGGGAAGACAATTTGGTGCCAGCCCGGCACTTTCACAACGTCGAATGCGTAGGCCAGTCCCAGAAACCACGGGACAAGATACAAAGAGCCGAAATGCACCGCGCGAATGTCGCGGTAATTCGGTTTAAGCTTTGCCCCGTAGCCGAGGTCGATCAGCGTCCACAGAATGCCCGTCACGACCATCGAGACGATGTGCAGAGCGGCCAGGATGATGTAAATCGATCGCATCGACATTGTTAGCATTCTTCCGAAAGCCGCTTGACGGCGGCAATTTCATCGATCGGCCAGGGACCGCGCTCGACCATCCGCCGAGTGGATCCTCCCTCCATGGCCGTTAAAACGAGCCAGCCCGCTTTGCTTTTGCGGTTGTCGGGATAGCCGACGTACTCCGCCCCGCTCTTGAGCGTGACGCGAACCTCGTGTGTCTCATTGACGCCGGGGAGCTGCTCATGAACCAAATCGGGAAAGCGGCCCCAGGCCCACATCCACAAGGTGGTCTGCGGATCGATCCGCCCGGCGAGATCGGACCATTCCAGCTCGGCCCGTTTCAGATCGGCGAGCGATGCGCGATGGCACCACGGCTTGAGCACATCGTCGATCCATTCTCGTCGCGATGCGACGAGTTCATCAAAAGCGACCACGGCATTCGGCCCAAACTAACCTGCGGTACGTCCCAACCGTGATTGAATCGGAACCGCTGCCCTTAATCAATCGACGGCTGCCCCAGGGAATCAGACATTTCTTGGCGTACCCGGGAGCCAGTCGGGTCTGCGCGGGGTTTCGAGCCATTCAATGGAAGCTCTGAGACGACGAACGGCTGCGAAGCCTGTTTTGTGGAACTAAGGTCCGATTCGTGCGGAATTTGGCAGCTTTGTTCGTGGCTTACGAAGACCGAGACTCTGCAAGTCGTCCTCGAGCAATCGATTGACCAGTTCCGTGACGCCGCGACCGTGATCACCTTGCGTGACCAGGTCGCAGCGGCTCTTGAGCGCGGGCAACGCATTTTGCACAGCGGCGGCGAGGGCGCAGATCTCCAAGAAGGCGTGGTCGTTTTCCGCGTCGCCGATCCCGACAACGTTCTCAGCGGAAATCTGCAATCGTCCCAAGACGGCCTGGAGTCCCGTCGCCTTGTTGACGTTGCTCGGAGCCACCATCACCGAGCCTTTGTTGAAAATGATCTGGTAGCCGATTCCAAGCCGCTGAATCGTTTGCAGAATCACCGTTTCGAATGGGTGACGCGACGCACAAAGCACGCGTCCCACCGAGAAGGGCTCGACTTGCAGGCGGCGCATCTCGGCAACGAATTCGGCCGGAGGTGGATCGGCCAAGGCCTCTTCGCGGTTTTCGGCGGGCCAGTAAACCAGGCCTCCGTTTTCGGCGACGACCGCGTCGCACAGGCTGATTTGCGGGAAAACAGCCTGGAGTTCAGGAAGCTCGCGGCCGGTCACCAAGATGACCTTTCGACCCGAGGCTCGCAGCTTCCGAACACTCTGAATTGTTCCCTCGTCGACCTGGCCATCCTGCGCCAACGTGCCGTCGTAATCCGCAGCGAGCACATGATATTGCATCAAAACACCTGCCGTCGATTCGGTTCTGCGAGCCGCTCGCCCGCCGCGTTTTGCGGGGGGCTCATGCTCTCGCTCGCAACCCGCGTGCCGACGGCTATCCGGACCTTGCACAAGCGTCGACTCGTTTCCTCGGCACGACAATGATTGTGACAGACAAGGTCGTGCAACTAATAGTGATTGTTTGGCGCCCGTCCCCGGTGCTATTTTAGAGCGCGACGGAAAGTGCGACGACCGCCTGCGGAGTGATTCATGAGATTGAAAACAAACGACGGCGAGGTGTTCTTCAACCCTCAATTGATCTC
>CAYWOV010000483.1:0-3900 GCA_964459965.1 uncultured Planctomycetaceae bacterium
TCTGGGACGCCCCACAGAGTTCACTTCTCGGCCCTCAACCGTTCCATACGGGAGCGCCGGTCACGCAAAGTGTTTCAATTTTTCGGTTTAAGAATAGTCCACGACTTGGCCCGGGTCAATCGGGATAATTAAAAGGGCCATTGGCGGCCTGCTGAGGGATGTTGATTAAGTCTTTAAATTGCAGTGACTTATGGCGTCACGGAGGATGGGTACGGAAGTTTCAGATCGGCCGATGCCTGATCATTTTTACCGGCGCGCGCGCCAAGGAGCGCCTTCAGTTCTATCTGACCGAGACTTTCGTGTTCCAACAAGGCGTGCGCCAAGCGGTCTAAATCGTCGCGGTGCTCGGAGAGCAGATTCACGGCCCGCTCCTGTGCCGTTGTCAGAAACCGCTGCACTTCCTGATCGATGATGTGGGCAGTTTCTTCGCTGAACTTCCGTTGCTCGTGGATTTCCTTGCCCAGGAACGGATGCTCTTCTCCCTGACGCAAAGCCACAGGCCCGACGATTTCGCTCATGCCCCAGTGAGCTACCATGCGGCGAGCCAATTGGGTGGCCTGGCGCAGATCGTCCTCGGCGCCGGCCGAATATTCCTCGAACATCAACCGCTCAGCCGCTCGCCCACCAAGGATAAATGCCAACTGCGCGTGAAGCCGCTTCTCACCCGCGTTATAGCGCTCCTCGTCCGGCATCAATTGGGTCACGCCAAGCGATCGACCACGGGGGATAATCGTCACTTTGTGAATCAGATCGACTTCCGGCAACAGCCAGGCGAGGAGCGCATGGCCGGACTCGTGATACGCCGTGATTTCTTTTTCCTGGTCGTTCAGGATATCTTCGCGGAGCGGGCCGAGCAGGATCTTGTCGCGAGCGTGCTCGAAGTCTTCCATTCCGACGGCGTTTTTCGTGGTGCGGGCGGCCAAGAGGGCCGCTTCGTTGACAAGGTTTCGCAGATCGGCTCCTGAAAAACCGATTGTGCCGGCGCCGATCGAATCGAGTTCAACGTCGTCGGACAAGGGGACTTTCCGGCAGTGAACCTTCAGGATGGCGACTCGTCCCTCTTTAGTTGGTCGGTCGATCGTCACATGCCGATCGAAGCGTCCGGGACGCAGGAGAGCCGGGTCGAGCACGTCGGGACGATTTGTGGCAGCCAGGACGATAACCGCCTCCGTTTGCAGAAATCCGTCCATCTCACTCAAGATTTGGTTCAACGTCTGTTCACGCTCGTCGTGTCCGCCACCGAAACCGGCTCCCCGCTCGCGTCCGACGGCGTCGATTTCATCGATGAAGAGAATGCAGGGTGAACTTTCTTTGGCGGTGCGGAACAGGTCGCGGACACGCGAAGCGCCGACGCCGACAAACATCTGGATGAATTCGGATCCGTTGATTGAAAAGAACGGAACCCCCGCCTCTCCTGCCACCGCCCGCGCGAGAAGCGTTTTTCCGGTTCCCGGCGGTCCCATCAACAGTACGCCCTTGGGAATCTGGGCACCGAGTCGCTCGAATTTGGCTGGATTCTTCAGAAATTCGACGATCTCTTGCAGCTCGATCTTCGCCTGTTCAAGGGCGGCCACTTCTTGAAACGTGGTGCGCTGGTCTGACGGTTGGAAGCGCTTGGCTTGGCTACGGATGAAATTCCCCATCATTCCGCCGCCGAGCGGATCGACGTTTCGTCGCATCATGTAGATCAAGAAGAAGATCAGCGCGGCCGACCCGACCAGCCAAAAGATGGTCTGTTGGGCGTAACTTGGCTCTCGCGCCTCCGCGTCGACCTCGACCCCTTTTTTGCGAAGATCGTCCCAGTAGCTTGGTACGGACGATACGCCCGGAGGAAGAACGACATTGAACTCTTCGGTCAGCGTGCCCGTGTCAGCCGGCGGATTGGGCGGAATCTTTTTCCATTTGCCGCTGAGGATTTCGCCGTAAACCTTGATGCTCTTGACGTTACCGTCGTCGACTTCCTTGCGGAAGAAAGAATAGTTCACCCGCGTTCCGGTGTTTCCCGGGCCTTTCAGCGAAAACCAAAGCAGTGCCAGCGTCACCAAACCCAGTAAGAGCAACCAGGGAGCGGCCGACATCGAACGGGGTGGTTCATCGAAGCGGCGATCTCGTCGGGGGACAGGGCGGCGAGGCGGGGTGGGATTTGGTTGATTCACCTGTTTCGGCGAGTCCATGCGCGATCTCAAGGGCGTCACTTGGCGGGCGGCCGACGTCCGTCGCTCCTAAAGCGCGATTGGCGGACGACTTGCCGCGGAATAGGAAGGGTATACGCTGGCCTCTTGCTAATCAACCTAATCTGCGATGCCGTACCGCACGATGCACCAGAGCGCCTGGAAGGCGTCCTTCAATCCGATCTTCTTTCCTTCTTCGTACGTGCGGCCGGAATAGCTGATGGACATTTCGTAGACGCGGCATCCGCGGCGGGCGATCCGAGCGGTAATTTCGGGTTCAAAACCGAAGCGATTCTGCTTCAGCTTCGGAGCGATCGACTGGATGACGTCCCGTTTGAACACCTTATAGCAGGTCTCCATGTCGGTGAGATTCAAATTTGTGAAGCAGTTCGAGAGGGTGGTAAAGAATTTGTTCCCGAGGTAATGCCAGAAATAAAGCACGCGGTGCGGATGGTCTCCCAAAAACCGGCTGCCAAAAACCACGTCGGCCTTGCCCTCAATAATCGGCTGCAGCAGCCGGGGATACTCCGAAGGGTCGTATTCGAGGTCGGCATCCTGAATGATCACGAAATCGCCGCTCGCGTGCTGGAAGCCCGTTCGCAGCGCACCGCCTTTGCCCTTATTGACCTCGTGATAATGAATGGAAAGAGTGTTGAGCGGGTCATGTTCCCAATTGGCCGCCAGGTCTTGCAGCACTTTCCGTGTGCCATCCCGGCTGCAATCGTCGACGAGGATTAGCTCTTTCCGGATCGGAACGGCGCACACGCGCTCGACGAGGTTTCGCAGCGTCCGCTCCTCGTTATAGATCGGTATCACGACCGACAGCACGGCATCGGGCGGAAACTCATAAAATCCGAGCTGCCGACAGCCCGCCTCTCCGAGCGTGCGGCGATTCGATTCGAACCACTCCGCCGAATAGGGCTTTAGATCGGGCAACATCGTGTCCATGGGTGTTGGGTCAAATTGAGTAGTCATCGAGTAGTCCAGACGCGTTGCACCATTTTGCAATTCCATGGACGTTGCGTCGACCGATCCGACGCGAAATTCCGCGTTTCCGCTCCGGGCGGCAGCTATCCAGCTGGCACGCCAGCTTGACCAATGGCTCGGCCAATCGCGATCGGTGCTTGATGCAGCACGCCGCTTCGCGATTTCCAACGATAGCCAATCGGCCGGCCGTCTCCGTCGACGTCGAACCAAATCGTTCCGCCGCCGATGCCTGACTTTCCGTCGGGACGAGAATCGGCGCCATGGCCGTGCACCGTTGAATCAAGCACGCGTACTCGGAATTGGTTGGGTAATTCGGCCGTGGGGCTTTTCCTCTACGAGCATGACGTGTCCCGTATTATCGCCCAGTTCTCGCTCAATTTTGATCCAGGCGACGATGTCGCCACGCTCGACGTCTTGCAGGTGCCGAATCGCTTTCCATCCACGCGGCCATTCTCCTTTTGGCGCCGCAAAGGTCGAATAGAAGTCTTCGGCGAGTGGGCGCTTATGCCTAGTCGCGATTTGCCGAAGGTGTTTCGGCGAAGTTTGCTTGAGGAGGGTAACGAGGAAGCCGGAGCAATCAACCTCGCACACACTACGCTCGCGATCGATGAACGTTGTGTGGCTATAGCGAGTCAGTTTGAATTCGGCAATCATTTGATGCGCCGTGGCGAGCAGTCTTTCGGAAACGGCGCTGTCGACCGCAACTTTGATTTCGTCCGATTGAGCGGCGAACAAGGCCGGA
>CAYWOV010000484.1:0-2710 GCA_964459965.1 uncultured Planctomycetaceae bacterium
GGAGTCGCAAGTTGCCGTGCGGGACTATTCGGCGGCAATCCGGTGTGCTTTTGGACAGAGAGTCGATTTGAGTCTAGCCGTCACTCCCGTCGTCGATTTATTCAATCCGGACCAGGGCATCGATGCGGCCGGGGAGGCTTTTGGCCGCTTTCCCGGACTCGCGGATGCGTACCTTCGATTGGCGCGATTGACTGCCAAGAGTCTTGATGTGGCGGGATCCGCCAATGCGAATTCGAGCGCGGTACCAAGCCCGGCCACGTCGAATCAACCTTGGAAGACCTATTTTAGCTGCGCCGATTATCTCTTCCGGTTGCGCGCATCGTCGTCGGGACTGACATCCAGAGTTCCGGCACTGGACACAGAATGGGCTGATGCCCTCGCTGCAGATTACGCACGATTGTTGAAAGCACAGCCAGGGCCATCAAAAGCGAAGACTTCAAAAGCTTCGTACCAGAGCCCTGATCCAAACGCCGGCAAGGCGACTTCGGAACAGTCGAGTAAGATTGAGGCAATGGCAGCCAGGGCTGACGCGCTCTATCAGAGCGCATTGAAAGTTAATCCCTCGTGGACGAATTCCCTGCTCGGACGGGGGAAGCTGTTACTCGACAAAGGCCAAGGACTCGTCAAGGCGCAGGGGAGCAAGCCAAGTCAGGAGTCTCAAGCTCTCTTTGTCGAGGCCATCCAACAATACGCGCTCGCAATTCAGTTTAGTCCCAAGTCGAAACCAGCCTATCAAGGTCGCGCCGAAGCGTACCTGTCCCTGGCCGGCCATCCCCGACTGAAACAGCGCTTCGAGGACCGTTCGCGATGCCTTTCTCAAGCGGCATCTTCGGCCGACATGGCCTGCCAGCTTGGGAGGGATCGCGACCCCGTCTGCTTGCAGCTCTTGGCACGAGTCTTCCAGGGCCAAGGCGAAATTTGTTCGGTTTCACAGCCGCCGCAACCGCGAAACGCGGCAACATTCTATAAGCAGGCATCGTATTACTGGCAAGAGGCTGCTGCCTGCCCAAATGCGCCCGACCGCTCCCAATTGCAAGTCATGGCATCGACCTGCCGCAAGAAGATCAACGAGCAACAAAACCTCATTACCGAGTCGAGTCGCGGCGAAGAGGAGCCGGCCCCCGAGCCGCAGGTTCCATTCTACGTTCCCGGGGCGAATCTATTTGGAGACAGAAACCGGTAGGGAGGGCGGCCGCACAGAACTCGGCAGCACGGACTCTCACATTCCCTGTCCGGTGAGCGTGTTGTTGAGAAGGTTGAACTGCAGGAGAGGTGCTCCCTGGTTGGGCAACGAGGGGACCGGCACAAACTGCTGCTTCAAGCCGGGCGTGCGCAATTGCTCGCCAAGGTATTGGAGCTTGGCTTCGAGCGTGCGGCGCTCTTGTTGCAACTCTTGGAATCTTTGGAAGACAAGCTGTTTTTTGTCGGCAGCCGTCGCTGCGGCACCGACTGCCTTTTCTGGACCCGGCTCCGCTGACGGGGCCTCCGAATACGGCTTCCAATCCGGGTAGTTCTGCGTGATTGCCGATATTTCCTCATTAACTTGTCGCAGACGGTCCTTCAAGATTCGTTCGATGCGCAGCTCGTCAGACTCGGGACGGTTCAAAAGCGACGCGGGCTGCTCGTCAACGGCCACATTGGCAGCGACTGCACCGACCGCGTTTTGCTTGGTCGTCGGCAATCCATATTCGTCGATATAAAACATGATTTGCTTGCTCAATTCGGTCGGCGGGCTGTTGATGGCGAAGTCAAGAATGGCGAGCGTCAACTTCGTCAGCTCGTCCCGCCCTTCCGGCAGCACCCACACGTAGGTGTCGCCGTAGTGGCCGACGCATGCGCAGTGCTTGGGGACGCATCGATGGCAGCCGACGTGGAACCAACATGGTTGTTCGTTGAGACACTCCGAGGTCACAGTCCCGTTGGCGTGCTGTCGAATGTCGCCGTTGACATCGCCCGTGTAGAACTTGTTGAAGATGGCTTTGCAATCCGGACACGTCGTCGATTCGACGCCGAGCCCGCAACTTTTTACGGCACGCTGATAGGCGCAGCGCATCAGTTCGAGCTTTCGCGGATCGTTGACCGGAGTCAGCGTGAACGATTCGAGGCATGTCCGCTGTGCTCCGATGTTCAACCCCAGAGTGGCTAGAACGAACGACCTGATCGAAGTGCCGGTCAGACCAATTCGGCTGAATCCAGGAGCCGCGCTCGCTGATCCCGTGTCGGTTACGTTGGAGCCCCCTTGATTCGGGTAGCAGAATGAGGGGAAGGCGTTGTAATCGCAGACGAACATCGCCAGATTGTCCAAGACCTGCTGCTGCTGAATCTCGCCACACGAGTATCCGACCTCGACTGTGTTCTTTCGCAATTGCCAGTCGAGACACCCCGACAACACGACAGTGCCCACAAGAAGCGGAACGCAACCGAACGTCCGAACTCCCCAACTTGCCATGGCACGCATCCCGGTGGCCAACATTTGAAGGATGGTTGCGGCGCCTCACGGCACTCGACTCTCAACGACGTTCGGACAGCGAACCGCCACGTCGGCAAATCCATTAGGATCGATCGACACGGAATTTCCGGCAAATGAGTCGTTGCCCTGCAAGTTGGCGCAAAACGCCTATTTGGATCGGTTTTGCCGATACGGTCCGCATAAGCGATACAATCGCTACTTTCAACGCCACAGAAGTCGTCGGCCCTGATTGGCGTTCAA
>CAYWOV010000484.1:2720-3900 GCA_964459965.1 uncultured Planctomycetaceae bacterium
CAAAAGATGGCGCGCGCATCTCCCTTGGTTTGGTCGGTATGGTCATTCGCGCATTGCTGTGTCGTTTGTCACTCGGGTGTAATACTTTGCCGGCTTTAGCGTGCTTAATTTCCCTTCCATCACGCGCAAGAGAGCGATGAAGCGAGTCGGTACGTGCTCCGCGAGAATCACCAACATTGTTCGCACGGATGATGTCGTGGACGTTCATAACCTTCGAGTCGAATGATCCCTAACGCTGCGCTGCCCTGAGAACCTCTCGGCGACGTTGGGCGCCCATACCGAGTATTGGGAGCGAGACATCTTTGAGCGTCTCACGGGCCTGGTGCCCCAACGAAAGAGCATACGCGCGATTGAGCCCCGCAGGGAAATGGGCGACTCTCATTGGACAAATCGGTCCGCCCGAAGGCGTATCCCGAATCGCCGGATTGTTTTGGCATCTTTCCCAGATTCGCAAAGCGACTTTTCCCGTGTGAAGCTTTGACGCCGAGCAATCCGGTGATTCGCAATATTCCCATCTCAACGATTCTTCCCAATATTCGACCTGTGCCGGGAATTCCGATTGTAAAACCAACGCGCGTGCGTCGGACTTGAATCGTTGACGCGACCTGCAACGTCCGACGGGTTGAACCCCTCCGCATTCGATTTCGGGCGGAACGCCGCTTTTGGTCGAAGTTGAGGATGCGCCATGCCACGGCCCAAGAGGCACTTTCCTTCAATCCAAGCGACAAAGGTGTGCAGCGTCTTGTTGTTGGCGGCAGTCACGCTTGCGTCGAGTGCGTTCGCAGATGAGGCCGAACAAAGCGGCACGCGGATCATTGCTCAGATCGATGACACGAGCGCTCTACCGAACGTCCCGCCGCCGGCTCCAGCAGCAGTCCCCGCGGCGGCACCGGCGGCGATGGCGCCCGCTGTCAATGGAGCCACGTTGCCTCAAACAGCCGTCCCGGGCCTGACGTCTTTACAGTCGCCGGCTTCGACGGAATTGACCCCGTTCGCAACCGGCTGTTGCGGGGCGTGTTGTTGCCCGGATCTCCTCGACATCGCCCCAAACATGATTGGCGGCGTGTTCGGTGCTGGAGCAGGAAGCATCGACTTTTCCAATATTCCGCACAAACAAATCGCCCGGATTCAATTGCCGAACCCGGCGGAGTCGGTCTTGGGTCGCCAGACAATCGCCGAC
>CAYWOV010000485.1:0-3895 GCA_964459965.1 uncultured Planctomycetaceae bacterium
ACGCTCCGTCCAGCCGCTGGCTGAGGCCGGAGAGCAACTGATGCAGGGTTGGCCGCTTTTCGCCGGCCGACTCGTGCGCAATCAGATGCAAGAGAATCTCGGTATCGGTCTCGAGCGCGAGGTGCTTCTCGGGATTTTCCAGGATTTCCTTTCGCAGCTGCGGATAGTTGGCGAGTTGACCATTAAACGCGAAGCTGAACCACTTCCGCTTTTCGATGTGTCGGTATTCAAAAGGCTGTGCGTAACTCCGGTCTTCCTTGCCGCAAGTCGCGTAGCGGACGTGACCGATCGCGGCCGGACCGGCGTGACGGCGCAGTATGTCCTCGAACTTGGCACGATGGCTGATGCGAAAGACTTCGCTCACCGTTCCGACGTCTTTCCACTTGACGAGCAGCTTGTCGCGGTCCGGATTGAAGACCGACATGCCGGCAGCCAATTGGCCCCGATTCTGCATGTCGACCAGCATGCCGGGAATCATCCGCGATGCGGAATTGGAACCATGCCCGGCAATCAGGCGACTCGTCCCCTGGTTGGGGAGATGATAGACGGCGGCCAGCCCACACTCGTGGAAGAGTTCTGACATTAACCACACTTCCCGAAAGGGTTTCCGATGACCGGCCGGGGGCCTGCCTGCCTCCCGTTCAATGGCCGGCTCGGGACCGGCGGCGTCACTGCCACCGGCCCGCGTCTGTCATCATATCGCTAAACGAGGCCGGAACCAACGCAGCGCCATTCGTTATCCACGATTGTCCGCGGGCCGACTCAGTTGCCGATCTTCCAAAGATGTGCCTCGCTACGAAAATACAAGGCTCCATCGCTTAGGGCCGGCGTGCCCATGATGCTCTCCTTGAAGTCTCGCTCGGCGGAAATGGTGCCTCGCGATGGCTCCAACGAAATGACTTGCGCGAAGCCGTCGTCGTTAACGACGTACAGCTTCCCGTTCGCGGCGATTGGCGACGCATAAAAAGTCCCCTTCAGCCGAAGTCGCCAGGCGAGTTTGCCGGTCTTTGCATCGGCGGCGATGAGAATCGGCCCGCGCGTGATGCTATAGACGCGCCCGTCGAGGAAAACGGGACTCGGCATGCCGGGCGAGATGTCGGTCTTCGTCCAGGCAGTCAGAAGTTGAGAGTCCGCCGGCCCCATGGTAAGCGCCGTCAGCCCGTGCGAAGGCAGGAAAATTGTCTCACCATTCAAGACCGGCGACGAAACGGTCGAGGCCCCGCCGTCGTAGTAAGAGACGATTTTGCCCGTTTTCGGATGCACCACGGCGAGTCCTTTACTTGACTGCAAGAGGACCAGCTTTTCGAGCCCATCCTTTCCGCGGAAAATCACGGGCGAGGTCCAGCATGCCTGGTGGGGCCGTTCAGTTTTCCAACGCGTTTTTCCCGTCTCAACATCGACGCCCATCGCGAAGGAATCGTCGTCAGTTTCGACCTGGACAATGACGGTGTCATCCACGATGACCGGCGACGAAGACATGCCCAAACTATTGCTCGCCTTGGGATGCTCGTAGGTCAGCCCGCGAAACCATAAGAGGTTTCCGTCTCGGTCGAGGCAGGCCAAATCGTTGCTCGAATAAAATCCGACGATCCGGTTGCCGTCACTCGCGGGCGTGGGAGTCGCGACGGCCATTTTCGGATGACATTGCGTGCGGCCCGTGGCCCAGAACTGGCGATCCCAAAGGATCTTCCCGTCGGAAACCGCGCATGAAATAACGTGCAGCCGATCCTGCTCGTGTCCGCTGCTCGTGGTCACGATCACTTGATCGCCAACCACAATCGGCCCGGAAATTCCCCGCCCCGTCAAAGGCGTCGACCAGGCGGTTTTATCGAGGCTTTGCGGCCCGGCGGTGGCCAGTCCATCACAATCGGTGCCGCGAAACTGCCGCCAATCGGCGCCGCAGAACGCCACGACGGCCGCGCACGCGATGCCCAGACGGCCAATCGATCGCAAGGCGAATGGACTCACTGTGCACCTCCCGACACGGCCACGGGCTGCGAGCGGACGCCGCTGCCGTTGCTGTCGCAGACGCGCAACTGGAATTGGTAACTCTGGGCCCAATCTTCTTTCTCCTCGTCCTGGCAGATCTTGAGCAGGATCGTATTTCGGCCGACCCGCATCTGCGCGGGAACTCGATATTGATCGAACGTCGCGCCTCGATGGTATTCATTCCGGGCGAAAAGCAGCTTGTCGTTGAGCCAAATCTTCCACGCGTTTTGCGTGGCCAGTCGCAGCTCGACGTCGCGCGCTTGCGACGAATCGAACTCGGTCAGCAGGTACATCGTGGCTCCCTTGTAGGGGTGAACCTGCTTCGCGATATCGAGGATGCCGTATTCGTTCGTCGTGGCGATCGGCTTCCAGGCAACCTTGCCCAGCATGCCGTCGTACTGAGCGTCGAGGCGGATCTCGTTTTCGGGTGGATAAGCCTTTTCGAGAAATTTTCCGTCGCGATTATCGAACGGGCCGATCACCGAGTACCGCGTGATAAAGGCAAAGTGATCGGTGATGTTGACCTTCTGTCCCAGTTTGTCGAGCGCCTCGGCAATCGTCTTCACCTGGTCGTCATGAATGGCTCCGCGGAGCGCGTCGCGATAAAGACGCACGGCCTTGTCTTTATCGTGCTTGGGATCGACTTTTTCAGCCTCCGCGATCTTGAGCGCGACGGCGTCGCGGCGAAAGTCGGGGGCCGGATCGAGCAGCATGCCGGGGATCAGCCGGTCTTTCGCCGTCGGATCGACCTTCGCGAGCCACTCATACGCCAGCCGGCGAGCCCGCGGTTGGTGCGACTTGTCGCGAGCGAACGCCTCGAGCTCGGCAACGGGAAGCGTTTGCTTCAGCCGCAGCGCGCGGTCGGCGACGGACTCGAACGCGTTGCGAATCCAGTTCGCGCCCAACGGCGACGCGTGATCGAGGGCGGCCAGGATCGCCGGCAGATCCGCCGCGCGGGCGTTCGCCAAATCGCGCATCGCCTTTTGAGCGTCCGCGTGACCTTTGCCGTCCTTGTCGACGGCCGAAAGAGCCGCCAGCGAATTTTCGAGCGAATCGGCCCGCGCGAGCCCCGAGGGGCCGGCCGCAACAACCAGCAGGGCGGCCGTCGCCGCGATGTGGATACAGTTTCTCAACCGAGAGCCTCCATTAGGGTCGAGCCGAAAGCGCGAGTTCGGCAGCAACTTGCAGGCACCGCAGCCCGATCGCGGTGCTCGACAGTACGTTCCAGAAATATTTCGACGAGGGGTCTGTTGTCAAGAATGAGCGGCTCGCAAAGCGGGCATCGACGCTGATATTAATTTTCCCTGGCCGTCGTAATGCGCCCGTTTGCCGCTCCAATAAGCGGCTCGCGCGAGATGCACGGCGTCGCACGCGCTCAGTCCGGCCGCCAGGTCGGCGTTGACCGGCGCGGTGCCCGAGATCGCATCGAGCCAATTGGCCGCATGTGCCCCATCCAAGTTCTCGGTCACCTTCACTTCGACGGCGTGCTTGCGGGCCGCGCGGAAGATGTAATTCGTGCGGCTGATCTCGAGCGATCCCTCGGTGCCGAAAAACGCCACGTGCGGCTTCACGCCCGGCATCGGCAGCAGTGTGCACTCGAAATTGAAGTTCCAATTCTTGGCGTATCGCAGGATGGCGCTGACGGTGTCGGGGTTTTCGCGGCCGTCGTTCAGGCGATAGATGCCTCCCGTCGCCACGGCATCGAGCGGCCGTGCCTCATTCATGAACCACTGGGCCACGTCGACCCAGTGCGTGAGGATGTCGGAGAGCTGCCCGCCGCCATAATCTGGAAAGAGCCGCCACGAATCGTAGCGCATCCATTCGAATGGACGCTTGGGTGCTGGACCGAGAAAGCGCTCCCAATCGAGGCCGGCCGGCTTTGGCAGTGACTTGAAAGGGCGACGCT
>CAYWOV010000486.1:0-3881 GCA_964459965.1 uncultured Planctomycetaceae bacterium
GCCGACCAACCACGACATCAAGGCGACGGCGGCAATCAGCCCGACGTTCGTCCAATGCACGCCGGCCCGTTCCTTTCTGGAAAGATGCGGGTCGTAAAAGGTAAATCGCTGGAAGATGACGAAGTAGAGGAAAGGGCCGAATCCAAATAGCACGAAAGGGTGCCGGTGGAACCGGTAAAAAAGCTTCTGAGGCTTGGACAGGTTGCCGTATTCGGCGACGGTGAGCATGTGAACGTCGCCGCACCCTCGGCGGTCGAGATCGCCCGAGGTCGCATGATGAATGGCGTGGTTCTTCCGCCAACGATCGTACGGTGTGAAGGTCAAGATGGAGAGGGCGCGGCCCAGCGCGTCATTTGCGGTTTTGGATTTAAAGAATGAGCCATGCCCGCAATCGTGCTGGAGAATGAACAACCGCACGAGAAATCCGGCGGCAGGCACCGACAACGCGAGCGTGATGAAGTAGGAATAGCGGAGGCTGAACCACATCGTGGCCCAGAGCGCACAGAATGGTACGATCGATGCCGCCAACTGAGTCAGACTCCGGCGAGCCACGGACCCCCGATATAAAGTCGTGATGGCCCGGTAGTCGAACGATCGGGCGGCGTCTTCGGATCGGCTGTCTCCGGGCCGATCGGCGCACGGTTGCAACGCGCCGTGCGGTTTGATTTGGGCGGTGACCAAGGTAACCTCCACGCGGCTTCGGTCAAACCGCCTTAAAAGGCGCATTATTGGTAATTTGCCGGATTCCGGCAAGAGGCTTTCAGTTTCCGCGGCACTCCTGCTGGCAATTTTCTACCACAATCCTCGAAAGGAATCGACGGCCACGTGCCTGCGAGCGCGGCGACTGCCATTTGAATTCGTGCACGGGGATGCTATAGTCCCTACAGTGCTCTCCACTCGGCCGTTGCCCAATGGATCACTGCCAGGTCCATTGTTCTTGATTAGACGCAACGGGCGTTTCTCGCTTTCGGTCCTGGGCACTATTCTCATTTTGGGACCTTGAATGTCTTTCCGCGATCTCGGCCTTGCCGAGTCCCTCCTGCGCGCCGTCGACGCCGAGGGTTATGAACACCCGACTCCAATCCAATCGTCCTCCATCCCACACTTGCTTGCCGGCCGCGACGTGCTCGGCACCGCTCAAACCGGAACTGGCAAAACGGCAGCTTTCGCTTTACCCATTCTGCATCGACTGCTGACGACCACGCCTCGTCAACAGGGTCGGCGTCCGGCAATCCGCGCCCTTGTGCTTTCACCGACCCGCGAGCTTGCCGTGCAAATCGGCGAAAGCTTCGCGGCGTACGGACGTCAGACCCATCTGCGGCACACAACGATTTTTGGGGGCGTCGGTCAAGGAAACCAGACGCGCGCTCTGCGAAACGGTGTCGAGATTCTCGTGGCGACGCCCGGCCGGCTCCTCGATTTGATGGAACAGGGATTCGTCGATTTGAAGAGCCTCGAAGTCTTCGTTCTCGACGAAGCCGATCGCATGCTCGATATGGGTTTTCTGCCTGACGTTCGCCGCATCGTGCGCGGTTTACCGGCGGAACGGCAGACGATCCTCTTTTCGGCGACCATGCCGGAGCCCATCGCGGCGCTGGCCCACTCGCTTTTGCGCAATCCAGCTCGAGTGGTCATTGCCCCCGTCGCGGAGACGACGAACCTGGTCGAGCAATCGGTCTGCTTCGTCAAAACGCCGGACAAACGACACGTGCTTGTTCAATTTATCAAGACGCGGTCAATCGAACGCGCGCTCGTGTTCACACGAACCAAACGGGGTGCGGATCGCGTCGTTCGCGATCTGGCAACCTCCGGTATCCGGGCGGTTGCCATTCACGGCAACAAGAGCCAGGCGAATCGACAGCGGGCTCTCGACAACTTCAAGTCGCGACGCACGCCGATTCTGATCGCCACCGATATTGCGGCACGCGGCATCGACGTGGAAGGAATTTCGCACGTCGTCAACTACGATTTACCGCACGAACCGGAGACCTACATCCACCGCATCGGCCGGACGGGACGGGCCGGCGCTTCGGGTAACGCTCTCTCTTTCTGCGATCAGGCCGAAGGCGGGCTTTTAAAGGCGATCGAGCGATTGACCCGGCAAAAGCTGGCCGTTGAGAAATCGTTGCCGGTCGATAGCCAAGTGGAACAGGCATCGCAAAGCGGCCAACCGGCAAAAGAGGGACCGAGAGGGAATGGCCAACGCCGAAAGCCTTCCAACCGCAGGGGACGACGGCCGCAGTCCCACGAGCGGAATCATGTCCATGTCCCGCGCCGCGGCCGCACCCGTGCGCGAGCGGCCACATGAGGCGACCGTAACCCGCCGCGTGTCACTTCGCGCTGTTTCCGACATCGAGCACGGAGACGCCAGCGATCACTGCGAACCGCTCTCGTCGGCAGCGTTTCCCGCGTCTTGCGATCGTGCTGTCGAACGAGGCTGAATTCGTGAGAGATCCCCGGCACCGATTCCGATCAATCGATGGTCCACAGGATTACTGAATCCAGATCCTTGATGTACAGCCGGTTTCCAGCAGCAACGGGATAGGCGTACGCGTCATCTTCCGCGACTTTATACGTAGCGACTTTCTTCAACTCCTTGTCGCTTGGCTCGAAGACGAGCAACTGCCCGTTCGTGGTCAGGGCGAGCAGGACCGGGCCGACGTCCACAACTGAGCCGTAGCCCCTTTCTCCTCGCACACGATCCGTCCATGCGGTTTTGCCGGTTTCGGCGTTGATGCTGAAGAGAAAGTTGCGACTTGAAATCCCATAGAGCAGGCCGTTTTTCAGAACCGGCGTGTCGAATTGCACCGACAGATCCTTGTTCGCCCAAAGCTCCTTCGTCGTATACTTGTCCCCTTGTATTTCAATTTTGAGGGCGCGAGTGCCGCGCAATGAGCCCGAAATGTAGACAGTCTGTCCCTCCACAATGGGTGTGGCTGCGTTGTAACCACCCATTCCTCTTACGAAAAATGGGACCTCCCAGAGCAGCTTGCCATCGGTCGTCCCAAGACCCACGATGTTCTTGGCGGTCATCGCGACCAGCATTTTGACACCGTCGATTGTGAGCAGATCGGGCGAGGCGTAGGCCGTGCCGTCGCCGGTCCACTTCCACCTCTCTTCGCCGCTGGCGAGGTCGTAAGACGCGATGCCCCCTTTTTCCTCGCCGCCGAACTGCACGATGCAGAGACCATCCACGACGATCGGCGAACATGAGGTAAAGAAGCGGGGAAGACCGTCCTCAGCCTCGGTTTTGCGCCAGAGTTTCTTTCCGGTCGCGGCGTCGAGGCAGGAAAGGGTCCCGCGCACGCCCAAGGTCACGACTTTTCCGTCAGCGACGGTCGGCGAGCTTCGCGGCCCCGGGAATTGGGCGGCCGGCCCGGATGCGCCTTTGGCGGCATATTTGTCTGCCCAGAGCGTGTTGCCGGTTGTCGCATCGAGGCAGCTCGTGACTTCATCCGCGTCTCGGCGAGTGAAGACATACAGCTTGTCGCCGACGAGGGCCGGTGTGGCCACGCCATCTCCGACTGTCACTTTCCACTTTTTTGTCAGCGACTTTGGCCACGCCTGAGGCGCTGCAAATCCGCTAGCCTTGGCGTCTCGATTCGGACCCCGCCACTGCGGCCAGTCTTGTCCGAAAATGGCACTTCCCACAAAAAACGTCAGACAGCCGACAATAATTCCCGCTCGCCGACTCGCGCGTGTCATGACTACTTCCTTCAAGCAGGTTTGAATTGCTTCCTTCGTGGCGGTGATTGAGCAGTGGGCCGCCGCTTGAGGAAGCCAATGCAGGTGCGGCATTCCCCTGAGTCTATCGAGAGGCCACGCGGAATCAATCAGCCTCAGACCAGCGTGCGAACTGATCAAGAAAGCCATGCAGAGAG
>CAYWOV010000487.1:0-3881 GCA_964459965.1 uncultured Planctomycetaceae bacterium
CTCAACCGAAAGCTGTCCGAATGGAAGGGGGCACGGGAAGGCGTACAAGCGGAAATCGAGAAAATCCGCCAGGAATGCGATCCCTCGTGGGAACAGACGCTCAAGAAACGCCATGCGTGGTTGGAATCAATGAAGGCGAAGTTGCTCCACATCGAGACCGTGAAACGGATCGGAAAGCACGGCTACTCAACGGGCGTCTATTTCACAACCGACAGCTTCAGGGAATTCCTCATTAGCCACGGGTGTCGGGTAGATATTTGGTGGTCGAAGAAGTCCGCTTGTCGGTGGCAGATCGCCAAGATCCGAATCAGGCTGCATGACATGATGGACGACATGAGCGGTGAAGAGTTCGATCGGGCCGCAGCGAACCACCGCAGAAATGGCTCCCACACCCGAGGTCACGCCGCACACTTTGTAACCCATTCGTCGCTGATTGTGTGATGCGGGGCGCGAAAGGGGCGCAAAAACATGAGAGATTGGTTGGGATCCAGCCGCCCGACGGCACTGTAGATGCGCGTCGTTTCGATGCTTTCCTCCGGCGTGAGATCGGGAAGGATGGTTCCCAACCGCTGGGCGAGGAGGGTTTTGCCGGTTCCCGGCAAGCCGATCATCAATAAATGATGAGAACCGGCTGCGGCCACGGTGACGGCCCGCTTGGCCGATTCCTGTCCTTTGACGTCGGCATAATCGAACGCGTAGCGGCCGAATGTGCTGCGGGCGGCGTCCCATTGAAACGTGGTGGGCGGAATATCCAACTGCTCGGTGTAGAAACCGACCGCCTCAGCCAGCGAGCCGACGGCGATGACGTCCAGTCCGTCGACGACGGCTCCTTCCTGGGCATTCGCAGCCGGCACGATCAGGCCGCGCATCCCCTGTTGGCGGGCGGACAAGGCCATTGAGAGAATGCCCTTCGTCGGGCGGACGGTTCCATCGAGTGCCAATTCGCCGGTCGCTCCATAAGCGGCAAAGCGGGGCGATGCGAGTTGTCCGCTGGCGCTGAGCAGTCCCAGGGCGATCGGCAAATCGAAAGAGGCCGCCTCTTTCGGCAGATCGGCCGGCGAGAGATTGATAATGATGCGGTCGATGGGCCGCGAATATCCACTGTTGACGAGCGCCCGCTCGATGCGGTGCACGCTTTCTTTGACAGCCGCTTCGGCGAGGCCGACAAGAATCGTCTTTGGCAGCGCCCCAGGCGAAATGTCGACCTCGACTTCCACCGGCTTGGCTTCGATTCCAAACAGCGAGTACGTAAAAAGCTTGGCAAGCATGAGCCCGGCCGCGGAATTGAGTCGAATTCGTGCACGGGAACGGCAGCGCGCCCCCGGAACAAATCAGATTGAACCACAAAGAGAGCAAGAACACCAAGAAGAGGACGGAATGGCCAATCCTTGGTTTGGCGTCGAGCGATCGGTCTCGTCGATTTCCACAGTGGGATGAGCTACGATTAACACCGCGTTGGCGGCGTGGCTGCCGGCGCCAAACATGGGAATTGAGGGAAAAAAGTGATGAGGGTTTGCTGTCGCGTGTTGATGGCGTTCGCTGTTTTGTTCGTTTGGGCTGTTGGTACGCCCGAAAACGCGCGAGCCGAAGGTTACGGAACGGTGACGGGTCAGTTCGTGCTCGACGGCACCGTGCCCGAGCTAAAGCCTTTTGTCTTGAAGGGGGATCTTCAAGCCAGGGACGCCGCCGTTTGTGCAAAAACCGGGGTACCGGACGAATCGCTGGTGGTCGATCCGGCAACCAAAGGTGTTGCGAACGTGTTCGTCTACATGCCCAAAGCGCCGGCAGACATCGCTCCGGACCTGAAAGAGAGCAAAGAAAAGGTCGTGAAGTTCGATCAACAGGGGTGCCATTTCATCCCGCACGCGCTGATCGTGCGGACCGACCAGACGGTGGCCATCCTTTCGGGCGATTCGATTCTGCACAACACGGACGTTCATTCGATCCGCAACTCGGGGCAGAACTCGACGATTTCGCTGGACCGCGTGGGCAAAACGAAATGGACGTTTCCCCAGGCGGAAAGAATGCCCATCATGGTCGGATGCGACATTCACCCCTGGATGAAGGCCTGGTGGCTGATCGTGGATCATCCCTACGCCGCCATTTCGGGCAAAGACGGCACTTTTACAATCGAAAAGGTCCCGGCCGGGACGCAGGAATTCATTGCCTGGCAAGATATGAACAACGGGCGCTGGGTGTTTGGCAAGACTCGACCAACGCGTGTGATCAAAGTCGATGTTCAGCCGAATAAGACGACTTCAATCGGCGTCATCAAGATTCCGGCGGCCGAGTTCGAGAAAAAGTGAGTCTTTGCGGTCAATTCTTCAATCCTTCGCCTCATTTCTATGCGTCATCACCTCGGCTTTCTGCTGCAGTTTGCAACGCTCGTGTTCCTGCCGATGCTCATCCTTTGGCAGTTGGAATACGGTTTCCGGCTGGTCTTGATGCCTGCGCTCACCCTCGTTGGAATTGTCGTCTTCTGGATCGGCAACAAGTTGCGCGAGGGATAGCCGGGTGATTGCCGCACCGATGACCAAGCACGACGACCGAAAAAAGGCAACATTCGCGGGCCTTCTATGGACGGTGGCCTTGCTGTCGGGGCTAGCACCGCAACAGGCCCATGGCCAGGAATCAGGACGCTCGGCCCGATTTCGGGAATCTGTGGCGATCGACACGGATTTGACGGCTCAACGGCAACTCGAGTTGGCCCGAATTCACCTGTCCGAGAAGCGTTGGAGTGAGGGGATCGATCTGATCCGTCAGGCGGCCGCAAACTCGCCGGGTTCTCTGGTGGCAATCGGTCCCGGCCGGTATCTGAATGTCGCCCTTTACGCTCAGTTGCTTTTGGCCGCGCTTCCTCCGGAAGGACTCTCGTTGATCCGCAAGGCGATCGACGAGTCGGCCCGCCTGGCTTTTGAGGAGGCCGTGCACAATCGCGATGAGGCTGCGCTCCGAGCCGTTGTCCGCGATTCATTCGTCTCACATTCGGCAGACGATGCCCTGATGACTCTCGGACAATGGGCCTGGGAATCGGGCGACTTAACGAAGGCGCGGGGAAATTGGGAGCAACTGATCCCCTTGCGTCGTTTGCCGACGCCAGGTGGGGTGGCACCGATCCTGCGATACCCGGATACGCGCCGCGATCGGGCGGAGATCCTCGCCCGACTCGTCATGTGCAGCGTTGTCGAGGGCGACCAAGACCGCTCGAGTGCCGAGCGAGCGGCCTTTCGCCGCATGCATCCCCAGGCACAGGGACGCCTTGCGGGACGCGTCGGCAAATTGGCCGAACTGCTCGATGAAATCGCCGCTCAATCGCGGGATTGGTCTTTTCCCCCGCGAGACACAGTCGTCTCGACCTTCGCAGTGAACCCGGCAAGGAACGGAGTGCTGCCAGTGGAGATCGAGGTCGGAGCGGCGCGCTGGGCCGTCGATTTTCCGCAGGATCCTTATGCGCCGGTTTCCTCGGGGATCTTCGCCAATGGCCACGACGTTCTGACAATGTTTCCGGTCGTCTATGGCGATTTGTTGCTCGCTAATACGGCCGACACGATCCTGGCGTGGAACATGCGAACGGGAAAACCCGCCTGGCCGGTTGTGCGTGGTGCCAAGGATAGTTCGACAAGCGGCGTCATTTATCCATCCGGAGGCGAAGCTGCCTCAAATCTGCCGTCCGCCCCGCTGAGCGGCATGCCGCGCTACACCCTGACGGTGAGCGAAGGCCGGGTCTTTGCGCGCGTGGGCGATCCGAATGTCTCGCGGACACGGGACGAGCTACGGGAATCGGACAGTTCGCTCGTCTGCCTCGATCTAGAGCACGGCGAGGGCAGGCTGCTCTGGAAAGTGCCAGCAAGCACCATTGATCCACAGGCCGCCTTCGCGAG
>CAYWOV010000488.1:0-1477 GCA_964459965.1 uncultured Planctomycetaceae bacterium
CCCGCCGCGCCGGCCGCGGAGTGGCGAATTGGCGTTCGCTTTTTGCCGTCGGCACGTAGCCAGCCCTACACCGGCCGGGTTTATCTCTTCTTCACGGAGCGAAGCGGCGAGCCGCGGCACGGACCTAGCTGGTTCCGTCCTGAACAGTTCGTCGCCAAGGACGTGACCAATTGGAAACCCGGCGAGACGCTCGAAATCGCCGGCGGCGACAAGGATGTGATTGCGTACCCGAAACCGCTGCATGCCAAAGACGTGGCCGGGCGCCGCGTGCAAGCGGTGATCCGGTTCAATCCGATTGAGAGAGAAGTTGGCGACGGGCCGGGCAACGGATACAGCGAAGTTGCCGAACTGCCCGAGGCGGGCCACGACAAGCCGCGGCCCGAGCTGGTCGTCAACAAACTTGTGCCGCCGCAGAAGTTCAATGAGACGGCCTCGCGAAAGGAATTCTCCGTTCGCTCGCAGCTGCTCTCGAACTTTTTTAACCGCGATGTTTCGATCTCGGCGGCCGTCCTGCTGCCTGCCTCGTACGACACCGAGAAGTCACGCCATTATCCGACCATCTTCACGATTCCCGGCTTTGGCGGCACGCACTATCAAAGCCGCGGCGGTCGTCCGCCCCAAGGGGGTCCGAAGGACGTCGAATTTCTCCGCGTCTTGCTCGATCCGAGCTGCCCGTTGGGGCATGACGTGTTCGCCGACTCGGCCAACAACGGACAGGTCGGCGAGGCACTGGTCTCGGAGTTTTTGCCCGCATTCGACCGGGCCTTCCGCAGCGTGCCCGATCCCCGTGCCCGCTTTTTGACGGGCCATTCGTCCGGCGGTTGGAGTTCGCTGTGGCTGCAGGTCGCCTATCCAGAGACTTTCGGGGGGACCTGGAGCACGTCGCCCGATCCGGTCGATTTCCGCGACTTTCAGGGGATCGATATCTACCATCCCGGCGAAAACATGTTTGTCGATCGGGCGGGCAAGGAGCGTCCTTTGGCCCGCATGGGCGGGACGGTGCTCGTCCGCTACGGGAATTTCTCCCGCATGGAAGACGTTTTGGGACCGGGCGGCCAATTGCAAAGTTTCGAGGCCGTCTTCAGTCCCCGCGGCAGCGACGGCAAACCGGAACAGCTCTGGGATCGTAAGACGGGAGCGATCCATTCGGACGTAGCGCACGCCTGGGAAAAGTACGACATCCGGCTGTTACTCGAGCAGAATTGGCCCACACTGGGCCCGAAGCTCGCGGGCAAGCTGCATGTCTTCATGGGGGATGAGGATACGTTTTACCTGGAAGGGGCCACCAAGCTGTTGAAGAAAGCCTTGGCTCAACTCGGCAGCGATGCCGTGGTCGAAATCCATCCGGGCAAGAATCATATGAACCTAGTCAACGCGGAACTCAGCCGGCGGATCCGCACGGAAATGTCGGACGCGTATCGCAAGGCATTTCCGCACGACACATGGGTTAACTAGATCGCTGTGTCATCGGAATCGC
>CAYWOV010000488.1:1577-3880 GCA_964459965.1 uncultured Planctomycetaceae bacterium
CGGCCAAGTGCCGGCCTTCGACTGAGCCGTGAGCTATGACGCTGAAGGACGCCGAGCGATTGTTGTGTCAGCCGGCCGACTTGGGCCGGCCGATTCCGCCACGTCCGCACGCCGTTTCGGTCTGCCTGCCGACCTGGGCCGATAACGTCGGCTACGAACAGGCCGATCCGCGCGTCACGGGCCGCATGCAGTGCGGCTATCCGCGATTTTTTCTGCACCCGTCGGTCGTCCGCCTGTTTCAAAAGTGCGAGGCGAAGTTTGCGCGAGACGGCGACTGTTGTTTTGCCTTTCCGTCTCGTCGGGTCGCGGAGCGCTCTGCGGATTTTCTTCGCCGAGAGCAGGGAATCCAGGGAATCGTCGAGGCGGTCGAGCCGCATTCGATTTTTTCGGTCCGCGCCCCAATCACCGCACGCGACACGTTGAAGGCCTATTGGCAGCACACGGGCCAGGTCGTCTCGTCGCGGCAAGCGGAGCGAATCCTGGCCGGGCGCAAAGCGGAAACTGACGGCATTGCAGAGAAACAGACGATCCGCGAACGCTTGGCTCGGCTCACGGGCGTTGACCCGGGCGATGTGTGGCTCTTTCCGTCCGGCATGGCGGCCATCGAAACGGCGTTCCGCGCTTTCCAGCGCATGCGGCCCGCGGCCAAAAGCGTGCAGTTCGGCTTTCCCTACGTCGACTCGCTGAAAATTCAGGAGCGACTTGGGCGCGGCGTGCACTTTTTTCCTCGCGGCAATGCCGAAGAGCTCCGGCAGCTTGCCGCCACAGCGGCCGTTGAGCCGCTGCTCGGTTTGTTCTGCGAGTTCCCCGGAAATCCCTTATTGGCCAGCCCCGATTTGCGGCAAATTGATGAGCTGTCGCAAGCACACGATTTTCCCGTGCTGGTCGACGACACGCTGGGTGCGCTCATCAATGTCGACGTGTTGCCGGTTGTGGATCTCGTCTCTTGCAGCTTGACGAAGTTTTTCTCTGGCGCGGGCAACGTGATGGCCGGGTCGCTGACGATTAATTCCCGCCGGCCGGGAGCCGCACGGCTTCGCAGTGCTCTCGAAGCGGAATTCGAGGATCTGTTCGACCCAGAGGATGCCGCGGTCCTCGAACAGAACTCCCGCGATTGCGTCGAGCGCGTGCGGCGGATCAACCAGTCGGCCGAGCGGCTCTGCGACACGTTGCGGACGCACCCGGCCGTCGAGCGAATCGAATATCCCAAGTACCGCACCCCCGAGAATTACCGCGCCTTTCAGCGACCGCAAGGAGGTTACGGCGGACTTTTTTCGCTCTTCTTGCGAAATCCAGAGACCAACGCGCCGGCCTTTTTCGATTCGCTGGCGATTGCGAAGGGCCCCAATCTGGGTACGAATTTCTCGCTCTGCTGCCCGTATACAATCCTGGCCCATTTCAACGAGCTTGAAGTCGTCGAGCGCTGCGGCATCTCGCGTTACTTGCTGAGGGTTTCCGTCGGTCTGGAAGACGCCGACTGGCTGATTGGCCGCTTCCTCGAGGCCCTTTCGTCGCTGCCGAAATGATGGGTCAATCGCCCATTTCGTGCTGACAATCTCAGTTCCGCTCGGGGTCGTCGTTTTCGAGGTGGCGATGTTTAAACTCGATGACTTGCCGCTCGAGCTCGCGCCGCTTTTGTCGTACGCGAGCCAGTTCGACCCTGCCATAAGCGATGGTCGACGACAAATCGGCCAGTCCCAGCAAAATGAGCCAGCCGGTTAGTAGCAGCACGCCGATCCAGTACAGCGAAACGGGGACGGGGTGTCGCTTCTGGAAGGGAAGCAGCACGTCCCCCAGCCCGATTAACACGCCCAAAATGGCCAGGATTGCCGACATCTGCATGCGGCGGCGGTAGCGTCGTTGCAAATAGGCGAGGTCCCGATCTTCCAACGCAGGGTCGTTTTGCAGACGCCGCCAACTGCGGACGTGCGAGGCCATCGTGCTTAGGCCGATCGCCAGCAGCACGACGGCGACGACCAGAGCGGGCCAGGGGTTGTTCACGGCGGTTCCTTGCGCAGGCGTTGAGGCCGCCGGCTCTAGCTGCCCTGTTTTTCGGGTGGTTCGCAGACCCAGCGCAGCAGCACGCGGCCTACCTTCTGCAAGCTTTCCCCCGAGCAGCGATTGGCCGTGTCGAGTGTTGTGTGCCAGTACGGATAGTCAAAATCGATCAGATCGCAGGTGGGAATGCGGGCGATTTCGTTCAGCGGAATGTGATCGTCGTTGATCTCGTGCCGTGTCGACGCGTGAAACTCGCGAATGCCAAGACTGCTGGCCGTGCGAAACAAACTCCGCGTCACCGCGGG
>CAYWOV010000489.1:0-3874 GCA_964459965.1 uncultured Planctomycetaceae bacterium
CTCGCGTTCGCCGGCTGTCAGATCGATCACCGGATAAACGGCTCCAGTAATCGTCATCAGGATCAAGATCAGCGGGACAAGCGTCGCCAAGGTCGGCGTGCCAGGTCGCCGATTCGTTGCAATTTCGGTTTCGATGGGACGCGACACCGTCTCGACGGGAACGACGCGTGATTTTATGCCCTTGGCGCGAAGCTGATGCTCGAGGCTGTGTTCGTTGACCGCGCTCAAACAGCCTTCCAGCCAGTGCAACGCATCGCGGCTGATTGATGATTGGGGGTCGTAGAAGAGTTCGCAGTCGATCGCCCGGTCGACGCCGCCCGCTGGACCGAAGGGTTCGGTCTTATGGACTTCAACGGCCAAGTCGACGCGGCCATCGAGAACTGATTGACGCGGATTTTCGACCAGCTCGTACAGAATCGGACGAAGGGCTGACGCATCGGCCGACGGATTCTCCGGCTCGGATTTTTCGATTTTCGCAGGCGGATGCGGTTTTGGCCGTGACGGTTTCCTCTCGCGAGGATCGCTCGCCCGCTGCCGGCCTTTGAGTATGGCGGTTCCTCGATAGATATAAACACCGAGCTTGTCAGCCTCGTTTTTAGTACGCAGGCCCAGCACGTAATCGCCACGACCTGCTGCGGGTTTCACGCTCGACAAGAGAAACCGCTCAAAGGCAACGCTCAAAAGCGGATAGACCAGCAGCGGCATCAGAAGGAGGGTGGCGATCGTCCGCCGATCACGGAGTGTTTCGCGAAGCTCCTTGAGCGCGAGGCGCACGATCCGCGGGGCGGCCATGCGGCGACGCTTGGCGATTTTCGCTCCGGGCACGCTCACCTCGATCCTCCGGCGGAAGCAGGATCAAAGCCCGCGCGGGGTGCCGCGTCGTCCGATGCGGCGAAGTTTGGCACCTCTCCGCCGGCCCGCGCGAATTGGATGAACATTTCGACCAGCGTCTCGCGGCCGCTCGCTTTACGCAATTCGTCGAGCGTGCCTTCCAGCACGAATCGTCCGCGGTGCATAAGGCCGAACCGGTCGCAGAGTCGTTGAGCTTCGTCGAGCCGATGCGTAGTGACGATGACGGCCCGGCCTTCCTGTCGCAGATGACCGATGTAGTCGAAGATTGCCTGGCTGCCGAAGACATCGAGCCCGCGGGTTGGTTCATCGAGCAGCATAATTCGCGGATCATGGATCAAGGCCCGCGCCAATTGCACGCGTTGCCGCTGTCCGGTGCTCAACGTCGAACATCGCTGGTCGAGAAATGGACCGAGATCCATCAACTCGCTCAATTTCGCCAGCCGCTCGTCGGCACGCTCAGGATCCAGCCCGTACAGATCGGCGAAGAACAGCAACAATTCGCGAGACGTGAGCCATTGGTAAAGGCCGGCGCTCGTCGACACCAGGCCCACGCGGCGTTTGACCTCCTCCGGGAACTCAGACGAGCGCAATCCTTCGACTTCAGCGTAACCGCTTGTGGGAGTCAGCAGCCCCAGGATCATGCGGACTGTCGTCGTCTTCCCGGCGCCGTTGGGCCCCAACAGCCCGTAAACCTCACCGGGACGCACACTAAACGTGAGACGATCGACGGCGACAATCTCGCGCTGATGGTTGACGAACGTCTTAGTCAATTCGTGGACTGAGATCATTGTTGCCGGTGGTGACCGTTTAGAAAGGAGCGGCGCGAGATGCAGTTCCGGTCGGCAGCTTTTCTGTCTTCGCCTACTTACGCAGGCTCTCTTGGTGATTCACAATTCTTTCACAATTTTTTTAAACGATAAGTCCAAATTCGGACCGGGTTTCAGATTCCCAAGTGTCGTTTGGCGCTGCCTTTCTCGTCGGCGTTTGTATTGACAATTAGGCCGGTCGGTTTATAGTGCGACTCGTCGGTTTTCACAACATCTTGCGTATTTTTCTTAACAATCCCCTACAAATTGTGGTCGAAATCCGGCCGCTGGGGCGATATACTTAAGTGTACGCAAGTACAATTCGATGGACCTCGTTGGATTGATCGGCCTCCGGGTGCGGTCTCTTTAGCTGCCGCATGGTTGGCGGCTGCTCGACCGGGGACCTTTTCTTCATCCTTTGAGCAGGAGAGTGCACGATGCACGACGCAAAGGGAGTTGTTCAGGATCGTTTGGCCCGGCTTTCGAAGAACGGTTCCAATGGAACGTTCGGCCAATCGGATGGGGCTAGCCCCATGAAAATCACGCCTCAATTCTGTCCTCCCGACGTCGACCCGTTTGACACGGTTGAATGGGACAAGCGGACTGCGCACATCAAGGATGAAAGCGGCGGCATTCTCTTCGAGCAGACCGAATGCGAAGTGCCCAAGACGTGGAGTGCACTCGCGACGAACGTCGTCGTCAGCAAGTATTTCTACGGCGAGCCCGGCACGCCAGAGCGCGAGTCGAGTGTGCGGCAGGTCATCTTCCGCGTCGCCCGCACGATTGCCGATTGGGGCATCGCCGACGGTTATTTCGAAACCCGCGAGGACGGCGAGAATTTCTATCGTGACCTGGCCTGGATGTGCCTGCATCAATACGGCTCGTTCAATTCGCCCGTCTGGTTCAATGTGGGCCTGTATCACCAGTACGGCATTAAGGGGTCCCGAGGCAACTATCACTGGGATCCCAAGACCGGTGCCATTCACCGTCCCGAGACTCCGTACGAATTCCCGCAGGCCTCCGCTTGCTTCATTCAATCAGTCGAAGACAACATGGAAGACATCATGCGCCTCGCAACCAGCGAGGCCATGCTCTTCAAGTACGGCTCGGGAACGGGCACCGACCTTTCGACGCTTCGCAGCGCCCGCGAAAAGCTTTCCGGCGGCGGCATTCCTTCGGGCCCGCTTTCTTTCATGCGCGTTTACGACCAGATTGCCGCCGTCGTGAAGTCGGGCGGCAAAACGCGCCGCGCGGCCAAGATGCAGAGCCTGAAGGACTGGCATCCCGACATTCTCGAGTTTATCCAGGCAAAGGCCAAGGAAGAGAAGAAGGCCCGCACCCTGATTGAAAGCGGCGAGTACGACGCCAATTTCAACGGCGAGGCCTACAGCTCGATCATGTTCCAGAACGCGAATCTGTCCGTTCGCGTCTCGGACGACTTCATGCAGGCGGCCGTCGATGGCCGCAAGTGGCGCACGCATTGGGTGACCGATGCGAAGGTCGCCGGTCCCGAGCACGACGGGAAGGAAATGCTGCGGCAGATCGCCGAAGGAACGTGGTACTGCGGCGATCCCGGTCTGCAATATGAAACGACAATCAACCGCTGGCACACGTGCCCGAACTCGGGACCGATCAACGCATCGAACCCGTGCTCCGAGTACATGTTCCTCGACGATACGGCCTGCAACCTGTCCAGTCTGAACTTGAAGAAGTTTCAGGAGCCCGATGGCCGCTTCAATGTGGACCGCTTCCGCAAGGCCGCCGCGATCTTTATCACGGCTCAGGAGATCCTGGTCGATCACGCCAGCTATCCGACTCCTTCGATCGCGGAAAACAGCCACGTTTACCGCCCGCTGGGACTCGGTTATGCCAACCTGGGCAGCCTGCTGATGTCGATGGCCATTCCCTACGACAGCGACCAGGGCCGGGGCATCGCCGGCGCACTGACGGCCATTTTGAACGGACAGGCGTATACGACGTCGAGCCGCATTGCCAGCAATCTTGGTCCATTTGCCGGCTACAAGGAGAACGAGCGGCCCATGCTCCGCGTGATGGAGATGCACCGCAACGCGACCGATGAGATCGACGAGGCCTGCCCGCGGTACCTGAGAGACGCGGCACGGCAAGTGTGGGACGAGTGTCTCGAGACGGGCCGGCGGTTTGGCTATCGCAACGCCCAGGCCACCGTGCTGGCTCCCACCGGCACGATCGCCTTC
>CAYWOV010000490.1:0-3871 GCA_964459965.1 uncultured Planctomycetaceae bacterium
AGTCGGGCGACACGCGATCGGCCGTGAGGTTGAGCGATTCGGCGACTAATTGGCGGATGTCGTCGACCAGACTGTCGCCGGCGTCATCCAGCGTGTCCTCATGGATTTTGAGCGGCGTTGGAGCGATGGCGGCCGGCGCCTGGGGGACCTGGTTCCAACCGGCCGATTCGCCGACGTCCGTGATCTCTCGCGAGCGGACGAAGATCGCCGGATCTCCCCCCCAGACCTGGTTGGCGGGAATTTGCGTATAGGGCAGCACATTGCTTTCCGGCAACACGATGGCATCGGCACCAATTGTCGCGCCGAGCGCGATACGGGAATTGGCCCCGATCACCGCGCGCGGCCCGACGTTAATCGGCGCCGAAAGGTACAACAGGGTGCCGTCCGGCTTTGTCGTGAGGGAATGGGCCGAGAGCGCCGAGTCGCCGCCGATCACCACAGCCTCGCCGATGGTCGTCAGCTCGGGATCGTACAGCAGGCCCCAAATGCGGACATTGCGTCCGATCGGAACGCGCGGCGCATAAGAATAAAGCAGCAGACGATCGATCACGGGCACGCCGAGCAGATACCGCACAAGAGGCAGGGAGCAGATCATCAAGGCCCGCAGCATAATCGCGTAGACCAAGATGACGTCTCGCGATTCGCGTCCGTCCACAACCGTCTCGAAGCGGCGCGGTTTCTGCCAGCCGCTTCGCGCGATGCGCTGCATATTGAGGGCGCTTGCCCCCAGCATGAGCACGAGCCAAATGGAATAAAGGACCGGACAGAACGCAATCCAAACCGCCGTCGGCAAGGGGCCCACTAGGGCGGTCACGCCCCAGCAAGCCGTCCCCAGCAGCATCGAAGCCAGCGTCGCCAGACCCAGCATGTGATAGAGAATCAGAACCGTTCTGACCATCGATCGCACTGCCTTCATAAATGTCACCTGGATGAAATCGAGATCGTGTGGGATGAATCGTCTTATTGTGGGTCGTTGCCCATCGCACGCAGCGCCTCGAGCGGCGGAGCGCCGGCCCCTTCCGCGGAGGCGGACATCACAAACTGCGTGCCGATGGGAACATTCCGCGTGAAAATCCCGTCGCGCGTGCGGTAGTAGACGATCATCGCATACGGCATGTTGAATTCATGGGAATGACCCGGCTGCAGATGGTACGGGCCGCCCCAATCGCTGGCGGGGACTCGAATGTAATAGTCGATCGCATCGGGCGTCGAATTTGTGACGCGCGTGTGGGCCGGCACGAAGACTTTTACCGAGAAGGGATCGAGCCAGCCCACATCGTCGGCCCGGAAGCGCGCGCTTCCGAACTGCAGATCGTGGGATTCGAGTCCCCGCATCAATTGCATTTGTCCGCCGCTGCTCCAGCCGTCGCCGAACATCTTCGCGACCCCGTCGGCGTTCAAATGAGAATCACGCGGCTCGAAGCCGTCGGCAAATCGGGCCGTCGCGGCGACATCGGGTTTACCCGTGGCTTCCATATCGACGAGCCGCCGTTCGAAGTCAGGCTTGAGGAGATTCATTTGCACCCGTTGCTGCAAAGTCACATCGAATTGTGCGCACGGTTGCCAGTTCGGCTGCTCGGGCGACGTCTTAATCTGGACATTGAGTCGAACGCTCGGCAAACCGAACGCGAAGGACTTGGCCACGTGCGTATCGTGCTCCCAGGCCGAGATCGCCTGCAGGGACGTCTCTTTATCCTGCGGACTTGTCAGGGCAATCGGCTCGAGCAATTGAGCGATCGTCCGCACCTGTAAGCGGTCGCCGAAGCGGGCGAGGTCCGGGATCATTTCACTCATCCGCTGGCGATCCTCAAATGGAGCGAATCCAACCGGGTTCAAGTCGAGGACGTCGGAACCGGCGGCACCGGCCGAAATCATCGCGGCGGTAATGCCTCCCATCACCGCGCCCGAAACGCCCATCTGGAAACCGGGCGACTTCGGAATGTCGGCAAGCTCCAATCTCCGTCCTTCGATTCTGCGAACGGCGCATTCGGGCGGATTGAGCCCGGGGCGCGAAATCGTCATGCCCATAATCATCGCCAGGCCGGATTCGTCGACTCGAACGGCGTTGGCCCAGAGCTTGTATCGAGGCTGTAGCGCCGGCATCGGCCAGCCGCCGATAATCCGCGGATTGTCCAGTTCCTGGTCGAGACGCGCCTCGAGCTGATTGACCAGCTTCGGGACGGAACCCATCACGAGTTGCTCGACTTCCGGTTTGCGTTCATAGGCACCGCTGACCAATTTTTCCTGGAAGCGATTCGAGACCTCCCGCCGGATGAGCGGCAGCCCGTGTGCTTCAACAGTGGGAGTGGTCACTTGGAAGTCGTCGGCCGGAATGGAGAACTTTGGCGGACCGGTCTCAAAGCGGATGCGACCGGATTCCACGTACGGCTTCAGCGGAATCGAAAGCCAAACGGGCCGTCGTTGGGCGATCATCACGTACATCGGCCCCGCCGTGGCGGAAACGAACCGCGAGCTGAGCTGCGTTTGCGGGATCTCCAAGTTCATGTTGCGCAGGCCCAGGTGCAGCACGCTCCAGCCGTCGTTACGGCAATCGATCGTCATCCGCTCCAACTGTCCGCGATAATTCATGCCGGCGACGTTCATCTGAAACGACATGCCGACCGCATGGCCCGACCGCTGCACGCTGCCGATCGAGCCCGAGAGGGCGCTCTGGGGCAGCATCTCGGGAAGCGTGCTCGTCAGCGCTTCGAGCGCGTCCTTTCCGAGCGAGATGTACACCGCCTGCGGGATCTCAGCCGCCGGCACAAACGCCGTGTTGATGTCAAACCCCAACTCGTTCGGCGTCGGTTTGCGTTCCGAGTTGGCGATGATTTGTTCTTGCCGCGGCTCCGAATGCGGATCGAGCATCCAGGAATAAGTTGCGTCGTCGCCATAAACGACGTGCGCGATAATGTGGCGGGCGCCCGGCAAGACCGTAAAAGTCGGATGGCCGCCGGCCGCCCGGATCGCGTCGATCATCCGTCGATCGCTGTCGATCGGCATGGCCAGGTCTTTCTCGCCGTGGCACACCCAAACGGGGGTGTCCTTCAACTTCGCGCCGTCCGCAGGGTTTGCCAGCCCGGCCACGATCAGCACGCCTGCCCAGCGCGACGGATTCGCGCAGGCGACGCTCCAGCATCCCCGAGCACCTATCGAGGGCCCGGTCAGGATTTCGCGCCGGCGGTCGATGCTGAAGTCGTGTTCGACTTCATCGAGAATCCGCAAAGCCCGCTTCGCATCAGGATTTTCAGCCAACCAGCCGTCGGTGTGTCGGCAGGACACGTCTTCGCATTGCGGAAAGACGACGACGAACGGAAAGTTGTCCGCGCGGGCCCGGATGTGGGGCGCCAGGCCGTCCACAATCGGCAGCCGGTTATCGTTTCCGCGGGCGCTTGCCCCGTGGAGGTAGAGAATCACCGGCCACTGCGTCTCGGCGTTGTATTGGGCCGGCAGGAAAACGGTGTATTTATGCTCGCCCCTCTCGTCGCGGTACACGCGCTCCTGAAAACCGGCCGGCAGTTCGTCGGCCAGAACGGGGAGCCCGATCGCGACGTGTGTCAGGGCCCAAAGAATCGCATATCTCAGGCGCGGATGAAGACAAAGCCGGAGGAAGCCTGACATCTCTCAATGTCCTCGCAGGTGCGCGTCAAATTGTCGTGAAACGCGGTAGGCACCGGCCGGGACCATCCATGGACGTGGCGTCACTCAATCCGTTGAAGCGGTTACTCTGCATGTATCGGCGGAACGAGCGCAGCATCTGTCAACGACGGGTCGCGGCGCATAATGAAAACGGAAGGTCAAGGCCGAAGTCACGGCACAACCGAAGCTTCCGGCGTGTCCTGGATGCTGCAAACTCACGGTGCGCGAGGAA
>CAYWOV010000491.1:0-3870 GCA_964459965.1 uncultured Planctomycetaceae bacterium
CGTGGGCTTCCTGCAACGCCTGCGCCAGCTTGCGGACGACGATCAAGATCTGCCGTTCCGGCTGCGGCTTGGAGCGGATAAATGCCGAGAGGGGATGCCCGTCGATAAAGGCCATCGAGATGTAGTGGGTCCCCTCGATTTGTCCCACGTCATACACGGGGCAAATGTTGGGGTGCCGCAACGTCGCCGCCGCGCGGGCCTCTCGATAGAAGCGCTCGAGCAATTCGGGCGTGGGTTGCTGCTCGAAGTGCGGCGTTTTGAGCGCGATCTGCCGCTGCAGCTGCGTGTCCTCGGCCAGGTAAACCATGCCCATCGCGCCCTTGCCGAGGGCCTTGACGATGCGGTAGCGGCCGAATTCTTGCTTGAGACCGCTGCCGCTGGTCTCATCGGATCGCTTGAGTCCCAACTGGGGCGCGACTGTCTCCTGACCGTGCACGGCGAATGATTGTGTGGACGTGCTGCCTTGCTCATCGGCGGGCTTGGTCCCGGCCAGCTTCCGGAGCTGATCTTCCGCATCGATGAACGATCGCAGTTCTTGGGCGATCTCGGGCCGTTTTGAGAGGAACTCGTCGCGATTGAGCGTCTCGCCGCGATCGACCCGTTCGAGATATTCCCTGAGCGCGGCTTGGACGCGTGCGTCTGGCGATTCGGCAGACGCGGTTTGATCGTCCATAGAGCCGGCTCCGGGCAATTCCGATCACGTCGACGAAAATCAGGTCTTGGTGCGGGCGCGTTTCCAGTCGGCAACAACTGCTTCGACGTCGACGGTCCGAACGCCGTCGGCCGGACCGTCCGCCGCGGAAAAGTGGGCCTTGCGAATTCGTTCGTTGAGCGCATTCAGACTGCGACGGACCTGTGTCTCTGTCGCCATCGATGCGACGGCCGCCAAGGTTTTCTCGGCGTCGAGCCGAGCCTCGAGAATCGGCGGGAGGACGACGATTTTCTCTTCTCGCAATTTCTTCTTGAGCCACCAATTCGGATCATCCGGGCCGTCCAGGTCTGGGATCGGTTTGCCGAAGCCGGGCAGCGCATCGAATGCGCCCGCTTCCTTCGCTTCGCGAATTCGCCGCTCGGCAAACGATTCCCAAGTTTCGGAGGGGGGTTTTCGTTCCATGTCGGTCGCGCTTCAAGACTTGCAATTGTCCATTTTGTGAAGGTCCCGGTCGAACTATGTCGGCTCATCTCCCAAAATGTGTTTCACATTCTTCATGGCCCGCTTCATGAGCCATACGAGTGCGTCCTTGGACAGGCCCATCGCCGTTCCGACCTCGGCCAGCGACTGCCCTTCGAGGTAACGTCGACGCAGGGCCTCCTGTTCGTCGTCGGGAAGCTGGGCGATGGCTTTGGCGAGGCGTTCCGACTCCTCGTTTCGCACAACGTGTTGGCTGGGTGTGGTTTGGCGAATCGCATGGACGTCGCGATCGGCCAGGCGCTCTTCGCGGCTGATGTCCCGCTTGCCCGCCCGTAGCTGGTCGCGGACTGCGTTGCGTACGTTCCGCTCGTGAATCTGCCGCAACCAGGCGGCAAACTGCCCCACGTCGTTGCCGTCGAACGCGGCAATTTGCTTGTGGACCGATAAACACGTTTGCTGCACCAGGTCGGACGCGTCGATGCGGGGGGCCGCCCGGTCGTCGAGCAGCTTTTCGGCCAGAATTCGCAGGTGCCCACGATAGTTCTCCAACAGCTCGCCCAGCGCCGCCTGATCGCCGGACCGGGCCCGGTCGAGCAGTTCTCGAATGACGGCGTCGGAATCCATTTCACCTTCGCTGTCTAAGTAGGAAGCACCGTTTTTCGCACCTAGAGTGCGATTTTGTGCCAAATGGGGTCCGAAATCCAGGTTTTGAACCCGACCTGCAATAAATACGGGTTCACACGACCGTCTTGATCCACCTTCCGCGTACGTATCGGACCCATGCCATGACGGCCCGAGCACCCAGGTCTGAGCACATGCCGATCCACGCACCGATCAGACCGCCCCCTAAGACCACGCCGCAGAGATAGGCAAGCGGCAGCCGCACCACGAAGATTCCAAACAAATTGATCCACAGTGGATACCGTGTGTCTCCCGCTCCTCGCAGGGCGTGAACGTAGATCGTGCCCACAACCAACGGAATCTGGAACAAGGCCAATAGCTTGAAAGCTGGGATGCCCACCTCGACCACGTGCGGGTTGCTGTGCATAAAGGCGTAGATCGGGCGGGCCGCGAAAAAGTAAATGACCGACATGAACAAACCCAATAAGCTGCACTGCAAGGCGGCGGCATGTCCCGACTTTCGCGCACGCTCGGGGTCGCCGGCGCCCAATGCCTGCCCGACCATGGCCGCCGCCGCAAAGCCCCAGGCGTCGGCCGGCAGATACGTGAGCGCCTCGATTCGCACTCCCACCACGTGGGCCGCCAGAGCCACCTCGTCGGCGACGCCGCTCGTGCCGCGGGAAACGACCATCAAGAACAAGAAAATCCCGATCCACGCCAGTGCACCGTCGGCCGCTGCGGGAACCCCGATCCGCAGAATTCGCGCGACGGTCTCGCCCCTCAGCCGCCATTCCCGCAACGACAACCGCAGGCCACGGAACCCACGGGCAAAGCCGCCCACAATCAACAACCCGCCGAAGACCCGCGCACAAACCGTTCCCGTGACGATCCCGCTGACTCCCAGACTGGGAATCGGCCCGAACCCGTAAACGAAGCTGTAAGCGGCGAAGACATTCAACACGCTGACGATGGCGTAAATCAGCATTGGCGTCCGTGTGTCGCCCGACGCGCGGAGCATCGCGCCCCCGACCAGCGTGAAGCCCGTGAAGAAATAACACAGTGAATCGACCCGCAAATAATGGATCGCAATGTGCCGCGCCTCGCCCTTCATGCCGAGCAAATCGGTGAAGATGGGAGCGGCCAGGTAGAGCGTGACACTGACCAGCACGCCCATGACCGATGCGAGAGCGAGTGCCCGATTGGTCGTGCGGTTGGCCTCGGCGATGTCCCCCGCCCCCCAGTGCCGCGCGACGAGAGCCGCCGCTCCCACGCCGACCAGACGAAACACCATTCCCCCCAGCCAATCGACATACGTCGCCAGACCGACCGCATTGGTGGCTTCCGCGCTGATCTGGCCGGAGAGATACGTGTCGTAAAAACCGACGAAGAACGTCAGCAACTGTTCCAACAGGGCCGGCAGAGCGAGCGCAAACAGCGTCGCATGAATTCCGCCGGTGACGATGCTTTGCGACGGCGGCGTCGTCGCTTCAGAAAGTGAATCAGACATCGTCAGTCGGCGGCCCCGTCCATCTCGGTTCGTGTCGGGCTAGTCGATCAGACCGTCGGACCGCAAAAAATCGATTGCAGCGGAGAACGCGTCGACGGTGTGGGCAACATCGGCGTCAGAGTGAGCCGAGGACGTTGAGCCGGCCCAACCCATCCAGTCGACGCCACCCAGTAGGAGGGCACAGCGAATGGCGTGCGACAGGGACGAGTCGAATTTGCGGTCGAGTTTGCGGAAGTCATTGTTGTAGGGAATGAAATCGTCGGCGTCGGGAGAGGGGCCGTCGTATTCGGGCAGAATCTTGATCGCCGAGAATTCGCCATAGGCGACCCAGTTGAGGCTTTTCCGCTCGAACAGTTCGTTGAGGCCGCGACGGAGAGAGCGGGCCGCGTCGTTGGCTTTGCGGCACGGTTCGCCTGTCGAGACAAGTGAAAGGGCCGCACAGCCGGCCGCCGCCGAGAGCGGGTTGCCGTTGTAGGTGCCGGGGTGCTTCATTTTCTTGCCGAGCGGGTTGTTGAACGCAAGCACCTGCATCACATCGGCTCGACCGGCGACACATCCGCCCGGCAGTCCGCCGGCCAAAACCTTGGCGAACGTGCTTAGATCCGGTTTG
>CAYWOV010000492.1:0-3863 GCA_964459965.1 uncultured Planctomycetaceae bacterium
TTCGCCCGTAGCCTAGCGGAACGTTTCGCTACCGCACAGTCCGAACGTCGGCCGTCTTCGGAAAATACTGGGCGACGAGCTCGATGGAATCGAGCTGGGCGGCAAAATCGATGTCCGCATCGAAACCCAGTTCGACCAGGTTGCTGCCACCGGGACTTTGCCGCAGGGCGCTCCGCAAATGGTCTCGCGAAAATGCTCCGCCCGCCCAAAACTCCGGAGCGTTCCACAAGTTCTTCGCGAAGACCGCGTGCGTGTTGCATTCCGGCGGCTCGTCGGCTCCTGCCGTCAATTCCGCGGCGATCGCGCCGGCGGCCAGGAAGTCCTCGCTCGTGAATTGCCCGTCGGTTCCCGCGCAAACAAGATGCACGGGACGCTCGTCACGGGCCAGCTCGTGCACGACCGCCCGGCGATTGACCAGGCAACCGATCAACACGCGGTCGGCCGCGCGCGACCGCAACAGAGCGGCCGTGCCGTTGGTTGTCGTGAACACAATCGTCTTGCCGAGAACCCGCTCGAGCGAGTAAGCCGCCGGCGAATTGTCGAGGTGAAACCCCTCGATCCGCACTCCACGACGCTCGCCTCCCAACAGAACTTCGCCAGGGGGATAACCGGCCGCGATCTGCCTGGCCGATTCAACATCGCGGCAGGGAATCACGCTTCGCGCACCGTTGGCGAGTGCCGTGACCATCGTCGTCGAAGCCCGCAGCACATCAATGACGACGGCAATCCCCCCGCGCAAATCATCCGGTTCAAAGTCTTGCGGAAGCGAGTAGACATTTAACGGCCGGGGCATGCGCGGATGATAGACCGGCCTCGCTCGAGCAACAAGCGGTCGGGTTAGCTCTCAGGCTCGGCGAGGTAGAGCGTTTCGGTCGTGGGCGCGTAACCAAATAATTCGCTGGAGCGGCCCCATTCGACGATCGTGTTGAAGAGCGGTTCGACGTCGCGGGTGAGCAGCCGCATCACGAGGTCTTCTTCGACGATCTCCTTCGGCAATTGCTTCTGCGGAGCGCGCTCGAGCCGCAGGACGATGAAGCGGAATAAGTCGAGCTTGAGCATCTGTTCTCGGAGAATGGCCTGGCGGCCGGCCGCGTCTTGGTGGAGGAATCGGCGGCCAAGCTCGGTCAGCAAAACCATTTCCTTGGGCGTGTCGAGGAAATCGAGCATTTCGCCCGCCATTACTACGGCCAGCGTGTGGCCGAACTCCACGTCGGTCAGCTTTTCGAGCGTGAACACGTCGACACGCCCGTTGTGGTCCTGCACGATTTCCAAAAGTCCGAAGACTTGCCCCAATTCGACGGGCGGGATCGGCTCCATGGTGGGCAATTGCCCTGTTGGCACAGCTTCCGCGGCGGGCTCGTCCGGCATGTGCTCGGTGACGATAATGCAGTGAATCTGCTGCACCATTTTTAGAAACTCGGCCGACTGATAGTCGCGGGGATGCGGCAGCGTGTTGGGCAGGATTTGGCGGATGTGGCCGGGCATGGTTCCCATAATCACAATGCGGTCGGCCAGAAAGACGGCCTCTTCGATCAGGTGCGTGATCATAATGATGCTTTTGAGGCTCGACGGCGGACGCAGGCGGTCCGTCGGGCCGCTGCGGGCGATCCACAGGTTGTAGATTTCGCTCCGCAGGCTTTCGGCTGTGAAGACGTCAAGCGCGCTAAACGGCTCGTCCATGCACAAGAGTTCGGGCGCTCGGGCCAAGGCGCGGGCGATGCCGACGCGCTGCTTCATGCCGCCGGAGAGTTCTTTGGGAAAGGCGTCCTGGTGGCCGCCCAGGCCGACCGTGTCGATGCAGCGGACAACGCGTTCCTGCGCTTCTTCGGGCTGCACGTCGAGGCCGGAGAGCGCCATTTCGACGTTCTGCCGCACCGTGAGCCAGGGAAACAGTCCGAAATTCTGAAACACGAGCGCAATGCCCGGATGCAGTCCCTCGAGCGGCTGACCGTGTGCGAGAACTTCGCCCTTCGTGGGCCGAATCAGACCGACCATCACGCGGACCAGCGTGCTCTTGCCGCAGCCGCTGGGCCCGAGGATCGCCAGGATTTCGTTCGGCGCCACATCGAGCGACACATCCTCGAGGATAATGCGGTTGCCGGAATCGAACGTGACACACACGTTGCGGACAGCCGAGATCGAATTGTTATCGGCCATGATGCGATCGACCTAATTCTGTCCCGCCAGGCTGTAGCGCTCTTCGACGAGTCGATACAGACGTTTCCAAAAAATGCGATTGATGCTGACGACGGTGACCGCCATCGTGACGACGGCGGCCGCCAACATGGAATATTGCCCGCGGGCCGTGGCCTGGCTGATCAGCGAGCCCAGGCCGAACGCCGTGTAGGTGTGGTTTCGCATCTGCACATATTCGGCCACGATGGTCGCATTCCAGGCTCCGCCGGCCGCCGTGATCAGGCCCGTCACCAGATACGGAAAGACGCAGGGGATGTAGAGCTGCCGCCAACGCTGCAGCCGGCTCCAGCGATAGACGGCCGTCACTTCCTGCAAGTCGGCCGGGATCGACGACGCGCCGGCAATCACGTTGAACAATATATACCACTGTGTTCCCAAGAGCATGAGCACGGTGCAGCCAATGTTGAAGTTAATCCGCCAATGCAGCATCAGGGCCGTCACCGGCAGAAAGAGCATCGGCGCCGGGAAGCTGGCCAGAACCTGAATCACCGGCTGCAACCTTTCCGACCAGCGCCGCGAACGGCCGATCATGATGCCGACCGGCAGCGTCCAGGCCGCTCCAACCAATACGGCAGTCGTCGTACGGAGTGACGATGCGCCGAGCGCCAGCAACACCGTCCGCCAATCCTCGTGCGTCGACGAATCGATCAGCGGCAAGGCCACGAGTAACGATACGATACACCATGCTCCCCACGCCGCCGCGGCGGCAAGCCCGGTCAGAGCCACGAATTTCACCGCTTTGGCCAAAGCCGATCGTACGCCGGGCGATGCCAACGGCGAATGCGACAGGCGACTCGCCATGGATGTCTGCCTGCCCACGCTGAGCATCGAGCGCTCGGAGGAGTCGAACACGCTGAAGAGTTTGCGCAGCCGTGCGGAACGCCGGGCCAGATCGAGCACCCAGGATTTCGGCTCGACGGTGCCGGCCACGTCTTCCACTTTGAACCGCTGGCTCCAGGCGACCAGCGGTCGCCAGACGACCTGGTCGGCAAAAACGATCATCAGCACCATGGCGATCACATCGGCGACCATCGCCGGCACGTCGTCGGCCAGCATGGCTTCGTTCATGTAGGAGCCGATCCCGGGCAGGCGATAGTCGTGGTCTCGCAGCGTGAAGGCCTCGGTGACCGTGAGGAAGAACCAGCCGCCGGCCATCGACATCATCGAGTTCCACACCAGGCCGATCATGGCCGACGGAACCTCGAGCTGGCTGAAGATCCGCCAGTGAGACAGATGGTGAATGGCGGCCACCTCGCGGAGCGATTGGGGAATCGCTTTCAGGCAACCGTGGTAGCTGAACGTCATGTTCCACACCTGGCCGGTGAAAATCATGATGATGCAGGCCATCTCGAGCCCCAGCTCGTGCCGCGGAAACAGGGCAACAAGCGCCAGCACCAGGCCGGGCAAAAATCCCAGTACGGGGATCGCCTGCAGGACGTCGAGAATGGGAATCATGATGGCTTCGGCCCGCCGGTTGTGAGCGGCATAGGTGCCGTAAGCGAGCGTGAAGACGAGCGACAAAAAGTAGGCGGCAAAGCCGCGGGCCAAGGTCAAAACGGTGTACTTCGGGAGCGCCCAGAACGAGAGATCGATTCGCACCTGCTCGTGGTACGAAGTGGTCATTTCGTGGCCGAGCATCAAGAGCGCGCCAAAGATCGACAGGACCA
>CAYWOV010000493.1:0-3863 GCA_964459965.1 uncultured Planctomycetaceae bacterium
TTCCTTGAGTGGAGTAGTGTCGGTGTGGAGTTAATGGAGTGCGCCTGACAAAAATAGACGGGCGCGGCGAGGGCGGAGGCGGGGGCTCTCGCCGATGAAAAATGCGATTAGGAAGCGGGGAAACTGTGGCGCCTTTTCAGGCGAGGCTTTCGCTAGGGGCTTCGATTACTCGGTTTTCGCAGCTCGAAGCGCTTGCGGAAGGAGCTGGGGTTGACGCCGTAGCGTCGCTCGAACGCTCTGCGAAACGCATCCGGACTGTTGAATCCCACCGACTTCGCGACGGACTCGATGGTTTGATCGGCCAGGCACAGGCGCTCGCGAGCTTCGCCCAGGCGGAGGTCTTCCACGAAGCGGGCCGGCGGGGCGCCGAACACGTCTTTGAAGCGGCGGCTGAAGTGCCGCGGACAAAGGCGGGCTCGATGGGCCAGGGCTTCGACCGAGAGATCGTGCTCGAGATGCCCGTGCATCCACGCGGCCAGGTCGCCGAAGCGGTCCGGCGATCGGGTCTGGAACTTGAGCGGTTCCGAATATTGCTCCTGCCCGCCGGCCCGCTTGAGATAGACGACTAATTCCCGGGCAACGGCCAGGGCCACGGTCGGGCCAAAGTCCTCTTCAATCAGGGCCAACGACAAATCGATTCCGGACGTGACTCCCGCGCACGTGTAGAACGGGCCATCCTGGCAAAACAAAGCATTTGCATCGACTTTCAGCTGGGGAAACCGCTTGGCGAAGTGATGGACAAACCGCCAATGGGTGGTGACCCTTCGACCGTCAAGCAGGCCGGTGGGCGCCAGACCGTAGACTCCGGTGCAGACGGTTGCGATCCGGCGAATCTTGCCTGCCCGGGTCTTGATCCACTCTGCCACGGTCGCCTGGGTCTTCGGCACGCGGAGTCCGCGTCCGCCGGGAATCATCAGCGTATCCAACGGAGGAACGCTGCGCAGCGTAGTGTGCGGCTTAAAGAGGATGCCCGATTCCGAGACGAAGGGTTTATTCGCGAGGCCGATGATCACGACCTCGTAGCAAGACCGCGGACTGCCATCGGTCCCCTCGACGAAGGCCGAGGTAAACGCATCGATGGGCCCGACCAGGTCGAGGGCCATCACCCCATCGAAGCCGAGAAATCCGACTCGCCGTGACTTCATTAGACGCTCCAGCAGACGATTGCTCCCCGCGGTACCAGTGGTGGCCGATCCGGTCGGGCATGCTGTGGTTGCCGACTGCCGACGATCGCCTTTCACCTTTGTCCGTTTCGGGCCTAATAGAGCAGATTACCGGGGATGCGAGATAGCCGCCATGACTATGTTCCGACAAATTCGGACATTGGGGTCCGAACCGTCCTCCCGGATTTTTTTCCCGCAACCGTCTGAATGGCTGGGGAGCTTCGCAAGGCTGCGCGCGGGCTGTCGAATCTGTCTGGGCCGGAATATAGTTGGTAACTCATGAATTCCGCCGACCGAATCGGACGGATCACCTGTCGGTATCTGGGTCTGCCGGACGTTGCCTCGAAGGATTGATTTCGGACCTGTGCTCCATGTTTGACTCTCGACCGTGGTTGCTTGCTGCGTGCGTTTTGTTGGCGGTCAAAGCGGAAGCCGCTGATGTCGCGGCGGCTCCGTCACCCGCACGCGAGCAACTGGCCTTTCCGGGGGCCGAGGGTTTCGGGCGATTCGCGAAGGGGGGACGCGGCGGCGATGTGTATCACGTCGTCAATTTGAATGACGCCGGCGCCGGTTCGTTGCGGGAGGGCATCCTCACCGCCAAGGGGCCACGGACGATCGTGTTCGACCTATCGGGGACGATCGAGCTTAAGCGGCCGCTACGGGTCGAAAAATCGTCCCTGACTATCGCGGGGCAAACTGCGCCGGGCGACGGGATCTGTCTCAAGGATCACACGTTTAATATTCGCCGTGCCGCACACATCATCGTCCGCTATTTGCGCGTGCGACTGGGGGACAAGAACAAGCCGCCCCATCAGGGGGACGACGCGATGACGACTGATGACGTCGACAACATGATCTTCGACCATCTCACCGTCTCGTGGGGCATCGACAGCAATCACGATCTCCGCCGCGGCAAGAACTTCACGCTGCAGTGGTCGATCTATGCCGAGGCGCTCAATCATAGTCTCCATGAGAAGGGGGCTCACGCGATGCTGGCGTCGTTTCGCGATCTGACCGGCGACATTTCGATTCATCACAACTTGTTCGCCAGCAGCCGCGAGCGGCATCCGACGCTGGCCAGCGGCGAGAAGACGCGGGCCGGCGTGATTGTCGACTTCCGGAACAATGTCGTCTACAACTTGAGCGGCGCGACCAACCTGGGCGACGCGCACATCAATTTCATCAACAATTACTACCGCCCCGGCCCGAACACGCCCCGCGACAATTATCCCCTCGCTGCCAAAATCGGCTCGCCGGACAAGCTCAAGGCCTTGTTGAGCGGCAACACGTTTGAGGGCAGCCCGGCCTTCACGCACGACAATTATCTCGCCATCACTTTTGACCGCTGGTCGAAGGGGGGCTATTTGCGGACGTCACTGGCACAGATCCGCGTCGCGCACGAATTCGATGTGGATGGCGCGCGGCCGCACACCGACCCGGCCGTTGAAGCCTTCGAGCGCGTGCTACGGACGGCCGGTGCGTCTCATCCTCGCGACGCGGCGGATGAGCGGCTTGTGAAGGGCATTCGCGATCGCACTAACCGGATGATCGATTCCCAGGATCAAGTCGGCGGCTGGCCGATGCTTAAAGGCGGGTCGGCGCCTATCGACACCGACGGCGACGGCATGCCGGACGAGTGGGAACGCGCGCACGGTCTCAATCCCAACGACCCGCGCGACGGCAACGCCGACTCGAGTGGCGATGGTTTTACGAATCTGGAAAAGTATCTCAACAGCCTATGAGGCCGTAGGGCTTTGTCTTTTTCTGCCCTCGCCCCCCTTCCGCCGCCCCCCGACCCTTTCAAATGTTGCCCGTCAAGAGTTGCAGGATCCTGGGATCATGCAGCCCCTCTGCGACGAGATAGGCCGCGCTGAAATCGTGCTGGCAGCTGTGCTCGTGCGGCACCGAAACGGCGACTGCGCCGGCCGCGACGGCCGAGCGGGTACCCATTTCGCTGTCTTCGAGGACGAGCATCTCGGCCGGTGAGACGCCAATGCGGGCAGCGGCAGTGAGGTAGATCTCGGGGTGGGGCTTACCCTGGGTGACGTCTTCGGCCGTGAGCGTCACGTTGAAGCGGTCCATGAGTTGGAAGTGGCCGAGCAGCGATTCGATGTACGGGCGGCGCGACGAGGTGGCCACGCCTTTGGGCAGGCCGCGGGATTCGATGTGGGCCAAAAGCTCGAACAGGCCCGGCATGGGGGCGACGTGTTTCCACAACAGGTCGTAAAAGATCGCCCGTTCTTCGGCACGCAGCACGGCGGGATCTTCGGCGAGGCCGAGGGCCTCGATCATCATCGGAAAGGCCTCATCCGAGCGGCGGCCCATCATCATGCCGAGGATGGAGGGCGTCATCTCTTTGTCGCGGCGGCGCAGGAGTTCCTTGCCGGAGAGATTGAAGATCTCCTCGGTGTTGAACATCAGGCCGTCGAAATCGAAAACGACGGCCTTGATCGTGGGTGTCGCGGGCATCGGGTCCTTCCGGTTAGACACTCGGCGGCGGTTGGCGGCGGTAGCTCAGGTCGAGGACGTCCATGGGATGGGCGACCCAGATGCGTTTGCCTGAGCGTCGCACGGCGGCCTGGATTTGCAGCGAACAGCCGGCGTTGCCCGTGATGACGGCCTCGACGTCGCAGGACAGAATGTTTTGCAGCTTGCGCTCGGAGAGACGGTCGGACATCTCTGGCTCCATCAGATTGTAGC
>CAYWOV010000494.1:0-3854 GCA_964459965.1 uncultured Planctomycetaceae bacterium
GTGAAAACACTCACCCTACCAACGGCGGCAAGTATGTATTCCGCGGACGCTTACCACGGCCAAGAATTATCGGTGCTTTGATGGCGTGTGCACGAAAACGCTTGAGATTTCGGGAACCCGGCAGATGTGACGACCACATTCGCCTGCCGCGCGGAGCGTCCCCCTTGCCTCGAAGTCGATGCCATCCGGCGACACGTCGGCGATCACCCCACACACTCAGCATTCGTTTCCAACCGTCCCGATCGGTCGCGAATCGCGGCCCCCTTCAGGGCAGCGTGGGATAGGTGCCGTCCTCGATCAGCACGTTGCCGTCGGGGAACATGTCAGCGACGCAATTGCCGAAAATCAGCGACTGCGCGTGCCCGTCGAGGTAGAGGTAATTAGCCGCGCCGCCGTGACGGGTGGTGGCGATCCAGGGCTCGAAAATAAGCGTTCCCAGCCAGATGTCGTAATCGTCCTGGCGGGGATCGTTCGTGGCCGGCGGCATGAACTGAGTGGCATCGCGCTCCACGAAACAAATGAAGTTCGACAACCCCCGAGCGTATTGGAGACCCGGCAAGGTCCATAAACCATAACGATAGGTCTTGTGGCTCAGTTGCGAATTCATCAGATAGCTGGTGCGCTGTGCAATACCGTCGACCAGTCCGGTCGAGGGATTGATGTACGGCGTCGGGATCGAGGTATCCGTGGGACAACGGTAAATCTGCGAGCTTGTGCCTGAAATGCCCTGCGTGGCCAGCGATTGGTTCCATTCCGGAGAGCCGCCGATGAAGGGCATCAACTTGTCCTCCCAGTAGATCTCGGCGAACGAGTCCGCGTCTCCAAACTCGGAGGCCACGTCCGCATCGAAGGGATGGTGCAGGAAGAAATGTCCGTGGTTCACCTCATAATACTGGTGGACGGCCAACCCGATCTGCCGCAGATTCGACAGGCATTGCATGCGTCGTGCGGCCTCCCGAGCCCCTTGGACGGCGGGCAGCAGCAGGGCGACCAAAAGCGCGATGATCGCAATCACGACCAACACCTCAATGAGCGTGAATCCTCGGCGGCTAAGCATTTCGGAGCCCCCTTTTCACTGAGTTGTTGCTTGGGTCGGACGACAAAAAGCCACCGCGGCTCGCTACGGTGTGGCTGCTTTGGGCAGCCGACCCGCCATCGCGAGCCGAGGTGGCTTTAATTCCAGTATGCTACAGGTGCGGATGCCGAAATCAAGCCGCCGGCCGAGCCTTGCAGTGGTCCACCCGAGTTGGGCTCCGCCAGTCATTTCTCTGATAGCTACCTCTGAGCGTGTCAAGCGGTGCCGGACGATTTCTTGCTCTGGTATTCTGAGTTTTGTCCGGTGAAGCGGAGTTCGGCTCTGCGGGGACGCAACCGAACGAGGAATAACCGGACCGACGGTGCGCCGAGGCGCACGGCCCCCGCACAGGTCACCTTGAGCGGGGGCCGTTTCATTTCGACGATCTCGGACACCGGAGGTTATGCCTCAAAAAATCCTTTGGACATCGTCCTCTCAGGTCCAGCGAGTCAAATGGTCGCGTCAACCGAAGGGGAAATCCTAAAAAAGGGATCAGCCGGACCGCCCCGCAGGACGGTCCTTCCCTTTCTTATTGGGGCGTTTTGGCTCTCCGTCGGCGTTCGCAGTCAGCTGCGATTCACCCGGAATGTAAAGCTGCTGGACGAAGTCCGTCAGCTTCCTGTCAGCGAGCATGCGTCGCTCGCCTGCGGGTAGCTGTTCGGGCACCGTGACAGCAGGCAAGCCGACGGCTTCGTAGACGGCTGGCAATCCGGTACGAGCCAGGGGACGAAGACTCGGTTGAGCTGTTCGCGGCTGGGCGACTTTGTGCTTCGAACGCAACTGAGTGAACTTTTTGGCCATCAGGTCCGGCCGTGCGTAGCGATACGGCTCGTTGTTCTTGAGCATCAGATACGCCACGATCACGAGCTTCCGAGCCACGGCGATGATCGCCACCTGGCGGTTCTTCCGCTTGGCCAACCGTCGAAAGAATGCTCCCAGCGGTCCGGGATGCCGCGCGACATGCTGAGCCGACTGCGTCAGCAGCCATCGGGCTTGTGAGTTGCCCGCCTTGGTGACGTGGCCGTGATAGCATTTGTGGCCGGATTGCCGCGTCGAGGGCACGAGCCCCAAGTACGACGCCGCATGATCCCCGTCGCAGAACCGATGGATGTCGCCGAGTGCCGCAATCAGCCCCAACGCGACGACGTAATTGACGCCGGGGACCGTCATCAGCAGTTTTACCTGCGGCTGCCGCGTCGTGGGCGGCTCCGTTCAACGCTTCGATCACGCTGGGCCAGCGATTCGAGCCGCCGGACACCCATTTGCGGAATCTGCCAGTAAAGCTGGCCGGTGACCGTTAGCGTCGAACCCTTCACGGCGACCGTCACGTCCGGGTCCAACTGCAGCGAAAACGAGTTCCCAATTACGACCCCCTGAAGCGTGGCGTTTGGCGGATAAACCTCCAGCGCTTGAGCTTTTTCGGAGCCGTCCCAGAGTTGCCGAGTTGGCAAACGGATACCCCCACTGGGTAGCACGTGTGCGGCTTGGGCTTCTCGTCGAGCATTTTTCTTAGGTAGTCTCGGGAGGCAATGCCGATCGTGATGTGTGGGTTGAACTTATTGCCAGTTTCGTTTGGCACGAAGTTCTCAACGTACGTGATCGTCCGCTGATGGATGTCGGATTCCTCCTTCGTGGTCGCGAAGGCTGCCGCGGTCCCAGTCTTCACGGTGAACGGAGCGACGGCGTCGATCAGCTTCTGCTGGAACTCGATCAGTGTATCGGTCGGCTCGATCAAGATCCCGATGCCGTTCTCCTTCAGAGCGCCTTCACCGGGGATGAAGTGGTACCTGTACGCCATCAGCTTGAGAGGGCCCCCGTCGTTCAGGACTTTCAAAATCGCTGCATAGACCTTGTCGAGGTCCGCCGTCTTCACGTACCGCTGGAGACATGAGATGTGCGGTCGATGGGATTCGCCCAAAGCGAAGCCCTTGGGAAAGCTCTTAAGCAGCCGCTCGTTGGCAGCCTTCGCGTCCTTGATCATCGTTGCGTCAGGCTCGAGCTGGATGTCGATCGCCGTAACGGCGTTCGGCTCCTTTGCCTTTGCTTCCGCAAAGCCCAGCACGCTGCCCAATGAGGTGGCAATACTGAGTGCCAGCGCGACCAAGACTGTTGTCGGCGGTCTCATCGGTTTCTCCCGGAAGTTGGCAAAGGACAATTTACGATTACAAAAAACCCGCCGTCCGGTTTCTCAGATGGCGGGTAACGACGTTCGTCACCCGAGTTTAGGCTTTCCGTTTCGGTCTCCGGTCGACTCCGTCGCGTGCGGCCCGCCAATCTGCAACGGTAGCTCGCCGAACAACTGGCTGCGATTAAGGTCGGGTTCTCAGACGAGACGCCGGTTGCTCCTAAGGATGAGTCGGAGGCCGCTATCGCTGAAGAGGCCGCACGCATCGCCAACATTCACGACGCCGGAGAACGCGACAAAGAAATTTAGGTCTCGACTGCAAGTCATCTGCGATAACCTTCCGTGCCAGTCGACCGCGACGCCCGCTAGAATGACGGAATGATCAAACTGACAGACCGCGCCGCTCTCGATCCCAGCTGGCAGCACAACGAAGCCCGTCCCCCGGATAGTGGCATGAGCAAAGCGAGCCGGACACCGGGATACGCAGCACTGATCACAATTTTCCTTATGGGGGCCATCCTGGGGGCCGTCGTCGGCGCTGTCCTTGGCGCGATCCTTATCTCGAATGCCTCGTCTCATTTGAGATATGTTGAAGATCACGACGCAATCGCCCGAGTTCTTAAAAAAGACGCAGCGTTCAAGGATGTTCTAATC
>CAYWOV010000495.1:0-3836 GCA_964459965.1 uncultured Planctomycetaceae bacterium
TGCGTTTCGCCAGGACCGCGGCCGGCCCCGACACCGCCTTCGATGCGCTCCAGGTGACTCCACCGACGGCGCAGCCGGTTCCGGAAGTACTGGAGTTGGGCCAACTCGACCTGCAGGCGGGCCTCATAGGTTTGAGCCCGATTGGCAAAAATATCGAGGATTACCTCGCTGCGGTCGACGATGATCCGTCCCGTCTCTTTTTCGATGTTTCGGCTCTGGGCGGGAGTCAGATTGTTGTCGAAAACGACCAGGTCGGCCCCGGTCGAATCGAGAAGCAGCTTCAATTCTTCGAGCTTGCCTTTGCCCAGACACGTCGCGGGAACCATCCGAGCACGCATCTGGATCATCCGCCCCACGACTTTGACGCCGGCCGTTTTCACGAGCCCAGCCAGCTCATCCAGTGCGTGTTCCCGGCCGTTTTTTTGAGCGGTATCCAAGACGGCAACCAGGACCGCCTTCGTTTGCTGGACCCGCAACTCCTCGCGCTTCGGATCAGTCGTCAATGGTTTGTGATGTCCCCCAATATGGACCGGAAGTCCGTTTCGCCTTGTGATTCCACCGATGCACAGAGTGGAATCTGATTTCCCCAGAATTCAGTGTACGGGGCGTTCAGTGCACCGGCAAGAACGATTTGTTACCGGTGTGACACCCGTTCAACGCCCGAGGTTCGAGCGCACACCACGAAAACGCGGGACGTTCGAAAGGAAAGAGGCCGAGGGAGCAGCGCTCACCTCGGCCTTGATCGGTGTGTCGGCAAGGGGTGCCGAAAGCGGTGGGATGCAGCCCGTCTCCACGGGCCGGAAGGAAATTTTCGTCTCTCTCACTCTCGTTTTTTGTGACCGCCGGTCTCTCACTCCGCCGGTCCCGTGTCGTGCGACTTCTGGGCCACACTCACGTTAAAGAATAAATGCACGTTCGGTGCCAATGCCGGCAATCTCGAAAGAGTTCCCACGAGACGCCGACTCAAGACTCAGCCGCACAAGTACTTCGATGAAATGCTGCACAACCGGTCGGAGAATTTGCAGTCCCCGCGGGACCGATAAATCCGTGCAACTTTTACAAACGTCCTCCGATTGGACGCTGCAAAAACGACAAAAGCGAACTTCGGTTGGGGGAGGCACGGTATCCCAGAGTGGGCGCGTCTATCTCGGGGACAACTTGCCCCGCTTTACAGGGGCGGCCCATTTCATTCGCCCAACCGCGCGGACCAGGAACGCCTAGCGCTGCGACGTTTCCACGACCGTGAGCTCGATCCGCCCTAGAACGTGTAGGAGCGGCAGGAAGCTCGTCATGGGAGAGGGACCGCTGTCAGCGAAGCTGGAGTCTGCCAACTTGATGTGGTCGGCCCCAGTGCCCCCCAGTGCCAGCGTAGCGTCCAGCGGCACCCAGCGGTCTCCCAGCAAGGCCTCGGTCCACATGTGACCGCCGAAGGCCGCCAAGGGCTCGATATAGACTAGGCCGACGGCGATTCGCGACGGAATATTGCGTGCCCGCAGCATAGCGGCTAACAGCACCGCGTGCTCGGTGCAGTCACCCTGGAGTGAACGGGCGACCTCCGCCGCCGAGGCGAGCGCGGTCGAGAAATCTTTTCGCTGCAGCTTCTGATTGACGTACGTTTCCATCGCCACGGCGATCTTAGCCGGCTCGGCGATCGTTCTCGCCGCGTTGTCAACGTGCATCATGACCTGGGAGTCGTTCGTCTGCAGGTACCGCGAACTGGCCAGATATTGCCGATCGACCCGAATGTTGCGATTGGTCGCGACGGGCGGAACGGCCCGCACGGTGATCTGGCACTCGTCGACACCCGTGCGAATCACCTTCTGGTACGGATAGTTCGGAAAGAACGGTGTCGGATCTTCGTCGCGAATTTTGATGCGGTACACGGCCCGCTGCGTGCGATGGGCATTGGGGATGGCCGCCGAGGCGACGAGCGTGTTGACGGCAATATCTATCTGGGGGCCGGCACCTTGCTTCAGCGCTTCCTCGGCCGGAACGGTATATGTGGTCAGAGTTTGACCGAGCATCTCGGCCGTCGAGACGAGGACGTCGCCGCGATCATCAAGATACGACTGGCTGGGCGTTTGCGGCATGATCGATTCCATCACGGTCAATTTCAGCAGCGTTTTTCGCTGGCCGTTGAGGAGCGTGACCGACTCGCGGCGGCCGGCCGTGAGGTGGACTTCCGAAACCTGCATCTGCTCGGGAAGAAACTCTTTGCAAACCACTGTTTGAAACGGCTTGAACGGATGGTCGACGGGAAGGCGATCGAGATACGCGGGCGACTTGATCCCGGGATCCCAGGGCATCGAAAAATCGTGGGTCGTCCCGCCGATGCTGATGTCGCCGGACAGGCGGTTTCCATCGACGATGCGGCCCGACGAGCGGGTCGGCGCTGCCGGTGGGTTCTTCATTTCATAAACGAACGACCGCAGCCCGCCGTCGGGCGACTCTTCGGTCTCTCGCCGCGTGTCAATCTGCAGCGTCTGGCCGAACCGCTTGATCGAGAGATGTGTTTCATTCTCACTCTTTAAGAACGTCTTAGCGTCGAGGATCACCGGACGGGTGTAGGTCCGCGAATGGCCGATCCGGCTCTTGCCAAGGTAAATGACCTGCCAGACCTCTTTTGCGTCGGCTTTCTGCGGGCCGTTCCGTCCCGCCGGCGGATCGGCCGCGAGCCTGTGCATTGATCCAGCCAAAAAGACCAGGGCGATCACCGCAAATGCCGCGAACTGAATCCGTTTCACGATCTTGCTCCCCATTCGCGACATAATTGAAAGTGTCGCTCGCTTCCAATGATCAAACCGCGTGTGGCCGCGCGATCACTTGTAGCAAGTAGCCCATCAGACGCTGGTGAATGTATTCAGGCGTCACGACGTCGAGCACGCGCTGGCCGTCGCCGAAATACGGGTCTTCAAAACTCAAGTAATTATTGACCGTGCCGATCTCGGTCAAGATGGTTTCACAGTCGACGACGGAAAGACCGCTTGAATCGAGCAACCGAGTGAGCGTGGCCGGGCTGAAATGGTTGACGTGCGAGTCGCCGGAGAAGGTGACGGCCTTCTCATGCAAAACGCGAATCGCCAGGCTCTCGACATTCGGAACCAGAATCAAGATGACACCGTTGGGCGCCACGAGTCGGCGGATCGACTCGAGGAATGAACGCGGTTCGACAATGTGTTCCAAAACGGTCCATAGCGTGACGCACTGATAGGTCCCGGGCGTCAGATCGGCCTTTTCCAAAGGGGAATCGAAAACGGGAATGCCCAATCCTCGCACGCGATTAACGCACCAGGCGTTGAACTCAAGTCCCTCGACACGCCAGCCCCGTTCGCGAGCCACCTCGAGAAACACACCGGGGCCGCAGCCAACGTCCAGCAACCGGCCCTTTCCCGGCACGAACGATTCGATCAATTCGAGACCGTAGTTGAACTTCCGTCGGTCCATCTCCATCTGGACCTCGTTCATCAGCACGCGGGTGTACGAATCCTCGCCGAGATAGTGTGAGTGGAGCCGCTCTTCCCGCAGCACGGGGGCGACATAGGTCATGCCGCACTCGGCACACCGGTTATGCGGAAAGCCCTCTTTGACAAAGAGTCGCTGCGGCCGATCGGCGGAACACAGCGGACAGACGCGCGGCCGACTGAGTTCGGCTCGCAGCAGTCCGGTCACGGGATCGGCGAACTGCTCCCGCTGGCCCACCTTGACTCCAGCCAGATGCTTGTCGCGGCCCGTCTGGCGGTTGAACTGACCGACGCCCAACACAAGATTGCCGTCGAACTCGTTCTTCCGCCGCAGGCGTTCGTCAGGCGTCATGATGCGACCCCAACTCTTCGAGA
>CAYWOV010000496.1:0-3834 GCA_964459965.1 uncultured Planctomycetaceae bacterium
ACTAGAAATAAGCGATTGGCCGCAGCGGCGAGCCCGAGCCGTTTTGAATCGGCAACGGCGAGGCGATCAGGAACGATCGCAGGGGCAATTTCTCGAGCTGGGCCAGGCATTCAACGATCAGGATGCCGTTGGGCAGCCAATGACGCCGATGTCCGGGTGATTCACCCGAGACGCCCTTGACCATCGGAATCTCGCAGCCAATCGTGTCGCTCCCCACGGCTCTCACGCCGCGCTCGGCGAAGAGGACGGTCACTTTTTCGTCCATCCCCGGCTCGTTCCGTTCGTAAAAGCTCGGAGAACCCCAATAGCGACGGTGCCAGCCGAAACAAATCAAAGGCATGTCGCCCGCCTGCGCCTGAACACTGTGTGTCTTTTCGTACGCCAGGATGTCATCGGCCGAGAGCACCTGGCCCGGCTGCCACTCTCGATCGGAAAAGTTGTACAAAACGGCCGGGCCAAAGAGCTGGTTCGCCGCCAGGGTCTCCACCGTCGCATGCATCAGATGCGGAACGGTGTGTGCCGGAGCGTCGACATGGCAGCCGGTGTGCTCGGCCATCGAGAGCGTTTGGCAGTAGTAGCCGTTGCGTGCATGTGTCACCGTCGGATCGATGACAAGATGCGGGTGCGCGGGATATTTCGGCATCCCTCGTTCCAAACGGGGCGCCAAGTCAACGGCCGTCATCGATTGCAGCAGGTCGGAAAGCTGTTGAATGCGATCCACGCGGCTCCTCCTGATTCGAGCGCGAGAGTAGCGAACCAACAGCCTACAACACCTCATTGACGTGTGCACGTTCGTCGACCAAAGGGCAATGTACCTGCCGGCAAATTTCGCAGTTGGTGTCACTGGTCTTTTTTTAACCACCTTCGGCCTCACAGAAACTCAAGGTCGCCCGCCCCCGCTTGACGTCGTCTGGCAAAACGCATGACAATGGGGCCGATTGCAATCCAATGGACTAGCGAGGCCCCCTCCTCTCGTGCAGAACGACTCGACCGGCCCGGTCACTCCCCCGCTCGTCACGAATTCAGCGATCCCCCCCGCGACAAGCCTTTCACCCGCGGCCAAGGCGCTGCGCGCCGCGCAAGTGATCGTCATCAGCAGTGTGACATTCACCTTTATTTCTTACTGGCGGACGGCGGCCGTCGTGCTTTGCGATCTGGCGAGCACGGCCTACTACATCGGCGCTATCGTCGAGAATTCCATCGGTAAGGCGGCTCCCTGGTTCATCGTTGGGGTACTGCTGTTCAGCTACGGGATGCGAAGCGTCTACATTGAAAGCAGCTCCCTGTTTGTCCGCGGCGGCGTTTATCGCGTCGTCAAAGAGGCCTTGGGCGGCTTTGTCGCGAAGCTCTCAGTCTCGGCCCTGCTGTTTGACTACATTCTGACCGGTCCCATCAGCGGCGTCTCGGCTGGGCAATACATTGTGGGCCTTGGTCTTGATGCGGCCCGTTCTCGCTACTTTGGCGTTCATCTGGCCGATTCGACCGTCGCGTCGATTCAGGGCTGGGGAGCCGTCGCTATTGCCTGTGCCACGACGCTCTACTTTTTTCGCCAGAACCTGCTGGGCATGCACGAATCGAGCGACAAAGCGCTCAAAATCATGGTCGCCACGACCGTGATGGGAATCGTCATTCTCGCCTGGGCGGGGATCACGTTGGCGACGAAGGGGCCCGAAAATCCCGTCCCGTCTTGGCAGCCCGATCTCAGTAAAAAGGTGGAATTGAACGACACGGGGCAAACCGTGCCCAAGATGAATCCCATCACGGGGCGACAGGAGGATCCGCTGGGTTTTCTCGGCCGTTTTCCGTCAGTCGCCGAGCCACTGCGGCACACGACAAATTGGTTGAGCCTGGTGGGAGTCTTGGGACTGATCATCGCTTTCGGACACTCCATTCTGGCGATGAGCGGTGAGGAAACCCTGGCTCAGGTCTACCGTGAAGTCGAATCGCCCAAGCTACTGAATTTCAAGAAGGCTGCTTTTATTGTTTTTGTTTACAGCCTGCTTTTGACGGGAATTGTAAGCTTCCTGGCCGTCGTCATGATCAAGGATGCCGAACGCATGACGAGATACAAGGACAATCTGCTCGGCGGCCTGGCAATGCAAATGGCCGGTCCGCTGACGGCCCGATTGGCGCTCAACGGGTTTGTGGTTGTCGTCGGCTTTCTGATTCTGTCCGGGGCAGTCAACACGTCCATGATCGGCTCGAACGGTGTTCTTAACCGCGTCGCCGAGGACGGTGTTTTGCCCGATTGGTTCCTCAAACCACACCACCGTTTCGGCACGACGTCGCGCGTGTTGTGGCTGATCACGATATTGCAGCTGTTTACCATCATTATGAGCCGCGGCGACGTCATCCTGCTGGGTGAAGCGTATGCCTTCGGGGTCGTATGGAGTTTTGCGTTCAAAACCCTGTCGATGATGGTGTTGCGCTTCAAGGACCAGACCCCGCGCGCCTTCAAGGTTCCCTTTAACTTCCACATTGGCAAAGTGGAGATTCCCGTCGGCCTGGGGGCCATTTTCCTGATTGTTTTTGCGTCGGCACTGGCAAACCTGTTGACGAAAGAAGTTGCCACGATCAGCGGGCTGATTTTCAGCGGTGCCTTTTTGACCGTGTTTGTCGTGACCGAACAGGTCAACGAGCGCCGCCGACGGGGCGCAAAGCACGAGCATTTGGAGCAATTCAACCAGCAAGTGGTTTCCGAGATCAAAGCCGAAGACTTAGGCCTGGTCAAACCCTACTGCAAGCTGGTCGCCATCCGATCTCCGCATAATCTGTTCATGCTGGAAAAGGCGCTGGCGGAGAGCGATCCCAACACGACCGACGTCGTTGTCATGACAGCCAAAGTCCAAGTTCCGGGGGGAGAAACGGGCACCAGCCGTCTCGATCTCGATAACTACGACCAACAGTTGATGACGGCCGTCGTCGAGCGGGCGGAAAAAGCCGGCAAGAAGGTCAAGCCATTAATCGTGCCGACGAACAGCCCGCTGCATGCCATTCTGCGAACGGCAAAGGATCTGCATGCCCAAGAGGTCGTGGTTGGTGCGTCGAATAAATTTACCGCCGAAGAGCAGCTCGACCAGATCGCTTTTTACTGGATTAACCTGCACGACGGCCGGCCGCCGGGCCTCACTGTCCGCGTTTTGAGCCGCGACCGGGACGTGTACTTCGACCTGGAAGGCGGCAACCGCATCCCGAAATTCGGCGAGCGAAAAGCCCGGTCCGTCGCCGATCTGCGCGCCGCCGGCATCGGCGTCGAGCGGGTGCTCTTGGTTCACGACGGCAGCCCCTCGAGCGGCGACCTTTTCCAGTCCGTTTTGACGATGCTCGATGCGAAAGTCGGTCTCGACATGGCCGCTGTCGAACCGTTTGAGGAACAGTCACCGCCAATGGACGGCATTTTGGAGCGCGACCGCGAACGGGCGCGGATGCTCGGTCGCGAAATCAAAGTCCATACGCTCAACCGAAATTTCGGCCCCGAACTGGTCAAGCTGGCGCGGGAAGGCCACTACGAATTAATTATCGTGGCCCTGCCCCGAGAACGGCCGATCGAGAAAGGCCGGCTCTGGGGGCCGGACACCGATTTCGTCCTCGCCCACGCGCATTGCCCGGTCTTCCTGGCGGCCGCCCCACTTATTCCCGCCGAAGTCACGGATTAGACCGCACTAGACGGCCTCCCTTTGAGTCCATGGGAAAGCAGCCGGACCGGACTCGGCCTTGATTTCGACCACCCGAGTGGCCAGTTTTTGTACACTTTTTTGGCTTTTTTGGGGCGTAAAAAAACGGAATTATCCCGGTGACAAAGCAACCGCGAACCGGGGCGCCCGATCGCGGGTC
>CAYWOV010000497.1:0-3819 GCA_964459965.1 uncultured Planctomycetaceae bacterium
CGGCTGCCCGGCTCCGAAGTGCTGCGAGGCCCCGCACTGCTGTGCGCCGGCCCCGTGCTGTGCTCCCAAGTGCTGCGCTCCCGCGCCGACTTGCTGCCCGGCCCCGACGTGCAACAATTGCTGCGCGACGGAGAATTGCTGTCCTCGCCCGGGTCTTCTGGCATCCCTGTTCGGCGGTCACGCGAAGGGCGTCTGCTACGAGACGCATTGCACGACCGTCAAGGTTTGCTGTGCGGATCCCTGCGAAGTCGCGAACTTGATCTACGAATCGCAAACCTCTTGCTATGGTCGCAAACGGGCCCACGCTGTCCACAAGCTGGGTGGTTTCGACTGCCAGTGCAATCCTGAAATCCTGTGCGCGATGATCTACGCCCTGAACGACGCCGATGAACACGTCCGCCGCGAGGCGGCCGAGGAAATCGGCGTCTCCCTCCACCGCAATCCTTGCTGCTGCAGCAAGGAAGTCGTGGCGGCCCTCACCTGCGCTTTGGGCGATTGCGATCGCAGCGTTCGCCGTCACGCGGAGAAGGCTCTGCGGAAATGCGGATACGAGGTTGTCGACGGCTGCTGCAAACCGAGCTGCGCTGGCCCGGTTGGCGGCTGTGCGACGGCCCCGATGAACGCCGCTCCGGCTCCTGCCGGTCCGACCCCGGCCCCCAGCATGGCTCCGGCCCCCGCGCCGGCTCCTGCTCCGGCTCCTCCGGAAGACACGAAGGCGTATTTCCCCTCGCGGCTGCGTGACGCGCAGACGCAGAACGCGCCCTCGTCGTCGACCGGACTTTCCGGCCTGTTCGGCATGAACAACTGATTTGTCCTTGAGCCGAACGGGAACGGCCTGGCCGATCCCTTGAAAGCACGCGGCCCCCGGATTTCATCCGGGGGCCGCTTTTTTTTCCTCAGGCGTCCGGCGTCGGAAGCAAAATATCTGAATCGCAGGACTGTCGACGAAAGGCAACGTGCGGCCAAATCTGCCGAAAACATGTTGACAGAAACCGCTCCCAATCGGTATCACACTCGCCTCTCTCCACTCTCTCATTCGCAATTCCTGATTACTCGCAAGTGCCGACCGTTCCGGTCGGACGATTGACGCACGCCTCGACGCGCCGAAATGCGCTCGAACGTCGATTCCCCTCCTAAACAATTTCCGTTTCGACCTAGACACCCGACTTGCATTGCCGTCTCACGGTCTGCGGGTTCGCGCGCTTCGTAACTTAATAACACGCCTGACGATCCGATCACACGCACATGGCCGATTCCACATCTAAGCCGGACGAACAGAAGCCTGCATCCGAAGCCCCGGCTCAAGCGTCGGCCGGCCGAAACAAATATGTTGCCTGGCTGTTGGCATATAAGTGGCCGGTGATCGGCGCCAGTGCAGCGGTGCTGGTTGTGGGCGTCGGCAGTTATGGTTATCTCGCTCGCCAAAAGCCGCCGGATCCGTCCGTGCTTCTGGCGCGGGCCCTTGAGTGTCTGAACGAAACAGACAATCCCGACGCCATTCCCGAGGCACGCAAGATCGCCTCGGAGCTCGACGCCCTGCGTTATCGCGATCCCAAATTCATTGGTGCCGTTCCCTACATTCTGGGGATCACCGACTTCCGCCATGCAAGTCAGCAGAACGACCGTGAGCGGCTCGATTCTTACCGCGCGGCCGTCGTGCATTTGGAACAGGCCGCCAGCGTCGGCCTCGACGCGGATCATCGGCTCCAGACCGATTTTGCACTGGGAATCAGCAAATCAGCGATCGGCGACGCCGCTGGGGCGGAGGAGCCGCTCAAGCGGATCTTAAAAATGTCGCAAGGCGACGACGTCCGCAACGCTCCGCAAGAGTTTTTCGACGCGGCCGCGGCGCTTCAGGAAAGTTATCTCGATGAGCGCGGTCCCTCGCACTTGAGAAAGGCGATTGCACTCAACGATATCGTATTGAAGAAGGCCAACCTGAGCTCGAAGGAGCGCGACCAAACCCTGCTCCGCCGCGCCCAGATCGACGTGGCGCTGCACGACGGCGAACAAGCCGAGCAGGCGCTGGCAGGCGTTTCCGCTGAGGCTAAGGCGAAACCAGGCACCATCCTGATTCGCGCCCAGGTCGACATTGCCGCAGAACGGTTTCAGGAGGCCCAGCGGGCACTGGAGCCCCTGGCTGTCAAACCGACCGGGCTCGAGAGCCTCTACCAGCGGCAGGCGTTGTTCCTGCTCGGCGTCTCGTACGAAGTGCAAAAGGACTACGAAAACGCTCTGCGGAAATACTCCGACGTGGTGCGCGGCTACGCGGAGAGCCCGGAGGGGCTCGCTGCGAATGTCCGTCGCGCGGAACTCCTGCGCAAGGCACAGCGTTGGGAAGAGGCGCTCGACGCGTACGTGAAAGCGCTCGAGATGGTCCATCCGGGATTCAGCAACCGCTGGCTGCGACTGGATGAGTTTCGCGTCCTTGTCGTGGCCGCTTGGGACGACCTGAAACGCACTCGGGCCTATGAGTTTGCGATCGAGTTGGCAAAACACATGCGGCCCCTTTTCCCGCCTGAAAAGTCGTACGAGGCGGTCGAACGAGTGGCGACCGCCACTCAGGCTTTGGCATCGCAATTGGAATCGGAAATCGCGGACCGTCCCTACCTGGTGCGTGAGCGGCGAGGGGCCGACCTTCTCGAACGCTGGAGGACCAGCGGCAAGGCCTTTTCCGACCTAGCCGAAGCCTTGCACGAGTCGCCTCGCTTCGCGGACGTTCTGTGGACCAGTGCGGAACATTACCGCCTGGGCCACGACTTTCAAGACGCGTTGGCGCAGATGACGCGCTTCATCAACACGCAGCCTCGACAGCGATTGCCACTGGCATACGTACGACGCGGCGAGATCCTGATGGATCTCGGCCGATTCGACGAGGCGCTGGACCACTTCGAGCGTGTTCTGGCCGAATACCCTCTCGACATCGCGTCATTTCCGGCGATGTATCTGGTCGGAGCGTGCGAGGTCGAGCGAAATCATCCCGATCGCGCGATCCAGGCCTGGCAGCGGGTGCTTCACGACCCGCATCTTGATCCGTCAGCGAACGAGTGGCAGGCGTCCCTGTTCGCCTTGGGTCGGTTGCAATACCAAATCGCCTTGACCATGCCGGCACCACCGAATGCGGCATCCGCACAAAACGAGAACCCCGGCGAAACACGACCACGGCCGCTGGCGGCTTATGGTTGCCTCGACGACGCCATTCGCCGGCTGGAGGAGTTCGTCGCCCGGTATCCCAAACGGCCCGAATCACCCGAAAGCAGGTATTTGCTGGCGAAAGCCCTGCGCGATCGGGCGACGCTTCCCCGCTATCAGCTCAAACGAGCGGAAACCGACAATGCCCGCAAAGAACTGAAGGCCAAAATCCAAACGCTCCTGACGGACGCGGAAAACCAGTTGGGGGCCCTGATCGACGCGCTGCAGACGCGAGACATGGCGGGTCTGCTTGAACCGTTCGAACAGCGAATGGTCCGCGATGCCTATTTCGAGCGTGGGCACAATCTCTACGCATTGCAGAAATACGACCGTGCGATCGAAGCCTATACAAGCGCCGCCAATCGTTATGCCGAGGATCCGAGCGTCTTATTGGCCTACATCCAGATGGCCAATTGTTACGACCGCCTGGGTAAATCGATCGATGCACGCGGCGTGGCCATCCAGGCCATGCTGATTCACAAAAATATGTCCGAGAAGGCCTTCACTCGCGACAAGACCCTGATGACCCGCGACGAATGGCGAACCTGGCTGGAATGGGCCGGCGCACTGCGTGAGGGACCGCGGCGCAGCGAACCGGCAGCAGCGACGGCCTCAAATGCAGCGCCT
>CAYWOV010000498.1:0-3819 GCA_964459965.1 uncultured Planctomycetaceae bacterium
TGGATTTTTATAAGTTGAATGCTGGTTGAGACTTATGTGCTTTGATCAGTGACGCGCGCGGACTGCCATTTTGGCGATTGGGTGCGTGGCGTCAAAATGGCATTTTTTTGGTTCTCGAAGACCCTCGGCGCGCCCCAAAAAAGCCAAAAAAGTCGGCGGCCGACTGCCAAAAAGGCGGCTGGCAGTCGCTCATTTGAGGTCGACCAGGGCGCTGGCCAAAGCCCGATAGCGCTTATAGACGTCGTTGTATTTTGCATGGGCTTCTGCATTCGGGGTCACGATTCGGAGAGTGCGTTCGGAGTTGCCTGGCTTTTCGCCCGCCATGGCGGCGATTGCCTCGGAGGAATTCGCAAATCCGCCGACCTCTTTTCCCGCAGCCAACACTCCCAGGATGGCCGCCCCGAGGGCCGGTCCTTGTTTCGACGGATGCACGCCGATCGGCGCTCCCAAGACGTTCGCGTAAATTTGGACGAGGAGCGGATTGTGATGGGGCAGCCCGCCCGTCGCGATAAATCGCTCGACCGGCACCCCGCTTTCCCGCAGGATGTCGACAATCCATCGCAGGCCGAACGCCGAAGCCTCCATTAACGCACGAAATAAGTGGTGCGTGCCGTGGCTCAGCGTGAGTCCGGTAAACGCTCCTGTGAGCGAACCGTCCATGAAGGGAGTGCGGCAGCCGTTGAGCCAGTCGACACACAGCACGCCGTCTGCTCCCGGCGGCAAGGCGACCGCTAGTTTCGTCAGGCGTTCGAAGCTTTCATGTCCCATCGCGCGGCGAAACCAGTCGAAGGCGTCGCCGACAGCGGCCTGGCCCGTCTCATAACCAAAAAACCCGGGCAGAATTCCCTCTTCGACGACGCCCGCCACGCCGGGGACCGCCCGCTCGACGGTCGCGTTAAGCATATGGCAACTGCTGGTCCCCATCACCATCACCAACGTGCCCGGTTCGGCCGCACCCGCTCCCGGAACACCTGCATGGGCATCGATTGTGGCGGCACTCACGGGGATTCCCGCAGGCAGGCCGAGGCGGTCGGCCATTGTCCTGCACAGTCCACCGGCCGATTGCCCAGGGGCCAACATGCGGCCGGGCATCTTTGAGGTAACGACATCGGCCAATTTTGGGTGCAGGGCACGAAAAAAGTCGGGGGACGGAAACCCATCCCGGCGGTGCCAGAGTCCCTTGTACCCTGCCTGACACGTCGAACGGGGCAACTGCGAGGCGTCGCCCCCGACCAGTTGCCAGACGAACCAATCGCCCGCCTCGAGCCAGACTTCGGTGGCGTCATAAACCTCGGGGGCGTTTTCGAGTGTTTCGAGTATCTTCGGGAAGAACCACTCCAGGCCGATTGTGCCGCCGTAGCGATTGAGCCAAGGTTCGTTTCGCTCGCGGGCCAGGGCGTTGATTTTGTCCGTTTGTGTCTTTGCCCCGTGATGCTTCCAGAGCTTGGGCCAGGCGAATTTTTCTTTGGCCCATCGGCTGTCGACGCAAAGAGGCGTGCCGTTTTTGAGAGCCGGCAACATCGTGCAACTTGTAAAGTCCACGCCAATGCTGATCACGCGGGCGGGTTCGATCTGGCCATTTGTCAGGCCAGTTCGTACGGCTTGGGCGGCCGATTCGATCCAGTCCAGCGGGTGCTGCAGGGCGAAATCCGCGGGAAGGCGGTCGTTGGTGCCTGGCAGATACTCGGTAATTTGGCCGTGCTCGTAGGCGACGTCGGCGGACGCTTTCTCATTTCCCTGCAAATCGACGAATAATGCCCGGACCGATTCGGTTCCGAAATCGAGGCCCAGGGCAATTGCGGATGGTTGACTCATGACGGCTCAAACAAGCATGGGACAGACGATTGCAGGAAGCCCCGGCGCTCGGGGCCTCCTAAGTCCGCCAACATACCAGAATCGAGCCTCCGGGCGAGTCTCACGTGCCTCGCGCCGAGTCGCCGCCTACCGCATCAGTTTTTGCACGAGCCAGGCTCCGACGGAGAGCACAATGCTCAGGACGATGCAGGTCGTGATGGGAAAATAAATTTGCGTGTGCTCGCCCTCAATGCGGATGTCACCTGGCAGCCGGCCAAACCAGGGAATTGCCGGTCCGAACACGAAAAAAAGGCCGATAGCGGCGATCGCGACGCCGGCAATGACCAAGGTCCATCCGAGATTGCTCACGACTTGCCCTCCGGGGCACTCGACCTTCGTTCGCGGATCGCTTCCAGGCGCCGGCGGAGTTCAGCTTCAAATCCTCGGTCGACTGGCTCGTAATAACGTCGGTCGACGCCCAAATAATCCTGGTCGACCCAGCCCTCTGGTGCGTCATGTGCGTATTCGTATCCGTCTCCGTGGCCCAATCGTTTGGCCCCGGGATAATGGGCGTCTTTCAGATGGACGGGAACCGGCAGGACGCGGCGACTGCGGACGTCGCCGATTGCCGCATCGATTGCCTTAATGGCCGCATTCGACTTGGGCGCCGTCGCGATGTAAGTGACCGCCTGCGCGAGCGGAATGCGGCACTCGGGCAGGCCCACGAGCTCGGTCGCCTGCGCGGCCGAAGCTGCGACGACGAGTGCCATCGGATCGGCGTTTCCGACGTCTTCCGCGGCCGCGATGACAATTCGCCGGGCCAGAAATCGCGGATCTTCCCCGGCTTCGAGCATGCGGGCCAGCCAATAAATTGCCGCATCCGGATCGCTGCCGCGCATGCTCTTAATGAGGGCGCTCGCCGCGTCGTAGTGCTCGTCACCGGTTGCGTCGTATTGGATCGCTTTCTTTTGGATCGAATCCTGTGCGACCACCAGATCGACGGGCTGCTTTAGTTCGGCCGCTGAGACGACGGCGACTTCGAGTGCATTCAGCGCTCGCCGGGCATCACCATCGGAGACTTCCGCGAGAAAGTCGAGCGCCTCTTCCGTGACCGTCGCCTGATAGCGGCCGAGGCCCCGCTCCGCATCGGCGAGCGCTCGGCGTAATAGGTCGAGCACGTTTTCCTTCGACAGCGGACGGAACTCGAAGACCTGGCTACGGCTGATGAGTGGCGATACGAGGGAAAAAAAAGGGTTCGCCGTCGTCGCGCCGATCAGTGCGACCACGCCCGATTCGACGTCCGGAAGCATCACTTCCTGTTGTGTGCGGTTAAAGCGGTGCAGTTCGTCCACGAATAAGGTGGTCCGCTTGCCGCCGGCGGCGAGGCGGTCGCGAGCTTCGTCGAGGGCGAGTCGTAGTTCCTTCACGCCGCACGACGCCGCGTTGAGCGGCACGAATTCACGCCGTGTTTGCCGGGCGATCACCTCGGCCAGCGAGGTCTTCCCTGTACCGGGCGGGCCGTAAAAAATGGCCGAAGCGAGACGGTCGGCATCGAGCATTCGCCGCAAGAGTTTGCCCGGTCCGAGAAAATGCTCTTGGCCTGCAAACTCGTCAATGGTCCGCGGCCGCATCCGCGCGGCCAACGGCATGGCCTGCTTCAGATTGTCGGCTTCCTGGCGGTCAAAAAGTCCCACGGTCGAGTCCAAGGTGCGAAGTCGAAGATCGGAAAATCCGACGCTCTCGCAATTCTACGACGCTGGACGGGGGACTCTAGACTCTGAGGTCTCTAGACCCTGAGCAAAATGAAAAGAACCTCTGCCGCAATGCCGTTCGGGGGAAACGTGTATATGAACCCGTAAATGCAAGGTGGGAACCTCTGTCCCGGGTTGTGTGTGCCGAAGCAAAGCTCGGTTAAACACGCGGCCGGAAGTCAGCGAGGATCCCTCAGGTCATAATTGTAGGGTCAACACATTAAGCCCGATTCGTACATGGAAGAGGTCTTACAGATCCTTAAGGACTGCGCCT
>CAYWOV010000499.1:0-3819 GCA_964459965.1 uncultured Planctomycetaceae bacterium
GCCGTGCATGACGCGGACGATTTGCGGGTCGGAATGAACATCTGCTACGACGCTGCGTTTCCGGAGGCAGCGCGGTCACTGGCCCTTCAGGGGGCCGATCTGATCGTGCTCCCCACGAACTGGCCCCCCGGGTCCGAGTGCACGGCCGCCTGCTGCATCAATGCGCGGGCGCTCGAAAATGGTGTGTTTTACATCGCCGTGAACCGGGTCGGGACGGAGCGTGGCTTTCGTTTCATCGGCCAGAGCCGCATTTGTGGTCCCACGGGTGACACGCTCACGACAGCTCACGGCATCGGTGAGGAGATTTTGTACGCGGACATCGATGTCGCGCGAGCAAGAAACAAACACTACGTGCGCGTCCCGGGCAAGCACGAGATCGACCGTTTTGCCGATCGCCGTCCCGAAATGTACACTTTGCTAACAAAACCGCATGGACTGAAACACCCCGCACGGCCGGAGCGGGAGTAATGGATTCGAAGATCGGCTCGGAGCAGCACGGGCAAGCCCAGATGCTTTGCCGGCGGCAGCCGATTCACGGCCTCGCGCGGGGAATGGACTGAGTGCCATGTCGCTGATCAATCCCGCAATTCTTTGGGGGCTCGGCCTCGTCTCGATTCCGATCATTTTGCATTTCCTGCTGCGATCGAAGCCCAAAAAGTACCTGTTTCCTGCCCTGCGATTCATTCGGGTCCGCCGGCAGAACAACATTCGCCGACTACGGCTAAAGCAGCTTTGGCTGCTCCTCTTGCGGATGGGCGTTTTGGCCCTGCTGGTGGCCGCCATTGCGAGGCCAACCTTGCCAGCAGCAAATTACCGCCCCAGCGCAACCGAATGGCTGACGACCGCGGCCATCGTGGCGGCGGGAATCGGCATCTATACCTGGTTCGTCCGCGCCTGGCGGCAAAAGCGGTTGCCCAATCACGTTTACATGTATCGCCGCACCCTGCTTCGCGGCGGGACGGGGGTTGTCATTGCCGTACTCGTTCTCCTGGCCGTGGCCCTTCCATACGGGCAACGCATCAAGGCTGAGATTTCCTCGCCGTTGCCCGCGGTCGCCCAGAACCTGCCGGTGGCCGCCGTCTTTCTCTTCGATACCAGTTTGACGATGAGCTATCGGCAGCGAAATTTCACACGTCTGGAGGCGGCACAACAAATCGCGGCCGAGCATCTGGGACGTCTGCCGACCGGCAGCCGCGTCGCCATTGCGGAAACGTCGAGTGATCAGCCGATCGTCTTCCAGGCCGAGCAATCGGGAGCACTTGACCGCATCCAGAAGCTGCAGCCGCGCGCGGTCAGCCTGCCGCTTGCCGACCGTATCCGGGCATCGCTTGCACTTCAGGAGGAGGACTTTCGCCGAACGATCGTCGGACAGGACTCGGTTCCACAGGACCGCCGGGCCGATCGCTACTTGCGCGAGATTTATCTTTTCACCGATCTGACTGTTGGCGGCTGGCGCAGCGGTGATCTTGCCGGCGTTAAGGCACAGCTCGAAAAATCGCCCAGCATTCAGCTCTACATCATCGACGTCGGAGTCGAAAAAGTGACGAATGCCGCTGTTTTGATCCCGCGGCTTTCGTCGGAGACGATTCCCAAAGGGAGCGATCTTGTCGTCCAATCGCGCGTCGATACGGTCGGCTTCGAGCCGGATCGCGAATGGATCCTCGAGCTGCACGTGCAGAACGAAAAGGGCCAATTCGTCAAGCGCGAGCAGCGGACCCTCAAGCCCGCGGCCGGCAAACCAGCCGAGGCGAGTTTCGTGGTGGGCGGCCTTTCTCGCCCCGTCACGCAAGGCATGCTCAAGTTGGTGTCGAGCGATCCCTATCCCGTCGACGACAATCGCTACTTCACGGTCGCCGTCACACCGCCCGTGAATGTCCTGGTTGTTGGCGAGGACCGCGACGAAACCAATGTCTTGGAGCAGGCACTTGCCCCGTCGGAATTCGCCAAGTTAGGCAAGGCTCATTACAAGGTCACCTACCGGTCGGCGACGAAACTGAATGACGTCGATTTCAAAGCTTTTGACGTCGTCTGCCTGGAGAACGTCGGCGCGCCAACCCCGGCGGTTTGGTCGGCGCTGGGAGATTTCGTAGAGGCGGGGGGTGGATTGCTGGTCATCGCCGGCAGCGAGCGGCTGACACCGGCGTCCTACAACAGCGACGCCGCCCAGGCCTTCTTGCCAGCCCGGCTCACAGGCGATGTCAAATTGCCCGAGCCGGCGACCCTCGACCTGCGCGATTTTGTACATCCCCTGTTCAGAAAGTTCGAGTTTGTCGACGGGGGTTTCGGCGAGTTGGCGACGGCGAAGATCTTCCAACGTTGGGGGGCTCAACCGGTCAAAGGGGCCGCGGTGATTGCCAAGTACTCCGATCCGAGCGGGTCGCCGGCCTTCATTGAGCGGTCCCACGGATCGGGTCGCACGATCCTGATCACGACGGGGCTCGATGGCAATCTCCTCTCGAAGCGGGGTCGCTCGCGATGGAGCAATCTGGCCTTTGCCGGCTGGCGATTCCTGGCTTTGATGGACCAGACGGCCCACTACCTCTCCCGTCAGGCGGACGCAACTTACGACTACATCGCCGGCGATGATGTGACGATTCCGTTGCCGCCGAATTCGCCGCTTCGCGGTTACCTGGTCCGCAAGCCGCAGGGCGAACAGCTGCCCGGCGACGTGCTGGCGCCGTTCCGATCAATCGCGCTGCGTAACGTCGATCAGATCGGGAATTACGAAATCGTCTCCCGCGACGAGAAGATTCCCTTCGCGAGCGCGTTTAGCGCCAACGCACCAGCGTCGGAGAGTGATTTCACCCGGATTGGATCGGATGAATTGGATCGCGTGTTGGGCGCGGGACGTTATTCGGTCGCCCGTTCGATCGAAGGTCTGACGCGGAATGTGACGTTTGGCCGTGTGGGACAGGAAGTCTTTTCGCTGATTCTCGGAATCGTGATCGCGGTCTTTTGCGCGGAACACTTCGTCGCCAATCGCTTCTACGAGTCCGAACAGGCTCAGGAACACAAGTGAGCGGCTTGCCGTGCGTTTGATTGTCGAACCCATCTGGCCTTGGATCGCCGTGATCGCCGCGGTGGGCGGACTGGTTGCGCTCGTGCTTTTGACGTATCCGTCGCGCGTGCGGCATTTGCCCAAGTTTCATCGTCGCCTGCTCCTCGGACTGCGCTTGGCATCGGTCGCCGCGCTGGCCTTGGCAATGATCCGGCCGGCGATCGAATTTCGCAACAAGGACACGGCCCGGGCCGTGTTGTACTTTTTCGGCGACGCAAGCCAGAGCATGAACACGCAGGACGGCCCCGGCGGAACGACCCGTCGCCGGGCGGTCCTTAACCGCGTCGAAGAGTCCCGCTCGATCTTGGACCAGCTCGGCAAATCGGTGGATCTTCGCTTCGTCGACTTCGCCGAGCAGCCGACTCGCGTCGATCGGTTCGTTGATGAAGCCAATGGCGGGCAGACGGCGATCGGTGCGGCGCTGGACTGGATCGCGCACGAATCGCAGGGCCAGCGTGTTTCCGGGGCCTTCCTGCTCAGCGACGGAGCACAGCGGGCTTTGCCTCCGAACAACGGCGATCCCATTACTGCCGCGCGGCATCTGGGCGATCGGCAAATTCCGGTCTATACCGTGTGTTTCGGCGGAGCCGGTTTCTCGCAGAACGCGATGGACGCCGCCGTCGAGGATCTCCAAGTCGATCCCTACGCCTTCGAGCGCAAGGTCGTTCCAGTGAAGGCGAAAATCCGCTTTACGGGGATGACGGGCCGCAAAATCACCGTGCGCTTGCTCGTCGAAGACCGCGTGGGCAAGAAGCCGGGCG
>CAYWOV010000500.1:0-3817 GCA_964459965.1 uncultured Planctomycetaceae bacterium
AAATCCGCAGCTTCGCCGCCCACTTCATCCGCAAGGCGTGAATCCGGTGTTAGGCAGCCGGCACTTGCTGAGTCAAACAGTGGAATGCACCGAGGCCCCAGATGAGGTCCGTGCAGTCGAGGCCGACGACTTCACGGGCGGGGAAGAGCTTTACGAGAGTGGCGCGCGCTCGTTCGTCGTTCGGATGGTTGTACGTCGGCAAAAGCACGACCGTGTTCGCGATATAGAAATTCGCATAGCTGGCCGGCAGTCGCTGGCCGTTATAAACGACGGGCGGCGGCATCGGGATCGTGATGATCTCAAGCGGACGGCCGTCGAGATCGCGCATTGATTCAAGGCGGCTTAAATTGTCGCGCAATGGCTTGTAGTTATCGTCTGCAGGGTCCTCTTCGATCGCGGTGACGACCGTCCGTCTGCTGACGAAGCGTGTGATGTCGTCAATATGCCCGTCGGTATCGTCGCCGACGATGCCCTCACCCAGCCAGAGGACCTTTTCGACACCGAGGAAATCAACGATCCTGGCCTCGATCTGGGCTCGTGTCAGGAGTGGATTACGATTGGGATTGAGAAGACAATTCTCGGTCGTCAACAACAGGCCCGCGCCGTTACTGTCGATCGAGCCCCCTTCGAGCACCATGCCTCCCTTGATCGATGGGATTCCCAATTGGTCCGCCATTTTGGCGGGGATCAGATTGTCTAGGTCGTAGGGGGGATATTTATCGCCCCAGGCGTTGTAGTCCCAATCGGTCGCCAAGCGCGGGCTCAGCCGGCTTACGCCGGCCGCTCGGGGGATGTCGCGCTGCGCGAGAATGATTGCACCGTGATCGCGGCACCAGGCATCGTTCGTCGGGAAGTGATGGAAGACGATGTTGCTCGCTGCGCCTATCGATGTGCCCGCTTCTTGTAGATGCCGGCAGGCGGCGGCCTCCATTTCGGCGTCATTGACGTTGATGTGGACCGTTTCGGATCGGGCCAGGGCCGAGACCATTTGCGCGTAGACTGGGAAAATCGAGTCGATTTTGCCTGGCCACGAGGCTTCTTTGTGCGGCCAGGAGAGCCAGGTCGCTTCGTGCCGCTCCCATTCCGCGGGGAGCCGGTAGCCGAGCTGTTTGGGAGTTGGATCGTTGTGCGTCACGCGAGACTTTTCAGGAAAGAAGGCCGACGGATGACACCCGTCTGCGCAAATGATCATTCGTCGATGTATCGGCGAGTGATGTCGCCGTAGGCGTCGATGCGTCGATCGCGAAGGAAGGGCCAGTGAGTGCGCACGACGTCAACCTGGGCCAGATCGAGTGAGACAATGTGGGTTGCCGGTTGATCGACCGGTGCCCGCCAGATCACGTCGCCGCTGAAATCAGAAACGAAGCTCTGCCCCCAGAACTCGATACCGTCACCGGAGCCGCCCGGGTCGGGTTCGTGGCCCGTGCGGTTGACGCTCACGACATAACAGCCGTTCGCGATGCCGTGGGAACGCTGGATCAGCTCCCAGCTTTGATGCTGGCGTCGTCCGTATTCGGCTTTTTCCGACGGATGCCAGCCGATAGCGGTCGGGTAAAACAAAATTTCGGCTCCGCGGAGTGCGGTGAGCCGGGCCGCTTCCGGATACCACTGATCCCAGCAAACGAGCACGCCGAGTTTGGAATGCCGCGTCGGAAAGACCTTAAAACCCAGATCGCCCGGCGCGAAATAAAACTTCTCGTAGTAGAGGGGGTCATCCGGAATGTGCATCTTGCGGTACTTGCCGAGCAGAGTTCCGTCGGCGTCAATCACCGCAGCCGTGTTGTGGTACAGCCCCTCGGCCCTCTTCTCGAACAGGCTGGCGATGATGACCACGCCCAGTTCCCCGGCCAGACGGGATAGGACATCAGTCGTGGGGCCAGGAACCGGCTCGGCCAGTGCGAAATTGGCGTGGTCCTCTCGCTGACAGAAATACAGCGAGCGGAACAGCTCGGGCAGGCAGACGATTTGCGCCCCGCCTTTGGCGGCGACACGAATCTGCTCGATCGCCTGCGCCAGGTTATGGTCCCGATCAGCCGTGCAGCGCAGTTGAACGAGACCGACGACAACGGAGCGAGAGGACGTCATACAAATCGGTCACGATCTTTAAGCAGGAGGCACGAAATCGGAATAACGGTCATTCCGGTTTCGTGGTTGGACGTTTCCGAACGTCCAATTCCTCAAACACGGCCTTCATCAGAAGCGGAAGGGCGACCGTCGCGTCGGCGTAGACCTCGGCGAAGCGTCCTCCCTCTTGTGGCGACATGAATTTACCCCAGCTGACGCCTTCTGAGTACGTGCAGCCGGAAAGTCCACCCCAGTGGACAGGTTCCGGACAAATGCGGACGCCGTAGCGAAATCGAGGCTTCTTCAATTCGCTGCCGAGGCGGGCATTAGTGATATCGAAATAAGGGGCAACTTGTTGGGCCCAATTCCGCGGCACCCCGCCGCCAATCGTGAAGATGCCGAGGGTCTCCGAATCTCCGATGAGCCGGGCGTATTCCTGCAGATCCAGGAACGGGTTGAAGGGCGGAATCGCCTGCATCACGGTGTGATGGTCGGCGGTCGCCGGGTCAATCCCCTTCTTGGCCAGCGCCCGATGCATGGCCCACGTCGAGACGTCGAGACCCATCTCGCTATCGGTGAAGGCCGGAATAAAGACAGGAACGCCTTTTTCGAAGGCGCTTCGCAATACGCCCGGCCCTTGGGCGAGTTGGCTGAGCCGCTGGCCGAGCGCACGGCAAATCCGTGCGGACGACCAGACGCCACCTTCGGGATCGGTTTTCTCCAACACGCCGGCGACGAGCTGAGCCACCTCGTTGAGGTTGGACTCCATTTCGAGCGTGTCGTAGATACGGTTGTAACCGCGCTCGAAGAGATCCTCGTCGCTTTGGGTGGGATCGTGCCGGTAGTGCGTCAGGCCGATCGATTCGGTGAGTCCGTGCGCAATCAGGGCGCCGGTGGCTATGACCGCGTGGACGATTCCACGATCAATCATGTCGCAAACAATGCGGCCCTGTTTGGCGACCGTCATCGCGCCGGAGATCGTCAAGACGGTGCGACAGGAGGGGTCGCCGATCATTTCCGACAAAACGTCAAAGGCTTCGCCGAGCTGGCGGCCCGAAAACGCCGTTTTGGACATCGCGCGCAACAGCCCGCGGAAGCTTGTGACGCCGTCGAGAGAAAGGCTCTCGAGGGGTTCAAGACCGTCCTCGCGCCCATCGTGGAGCGATCGCGTATCCATGGCAGCCGCCAACCCGGGTTGACCCGAGGGTTATGTCGAAGTGGCCACTGGTTCTTCGTCCAGTGCGCCCTCCGTTTGCGGATCCATGGTGAAACGAGGCATTTCCCGGATGGAAACGTCGCCGAGCTCGATTTCCTCACGGATGAAATGCAGAACGTCTTGCGGATCGGTCCGGCCGCAGGTGAAGACGTCCAGTGCGATAAGCCCCAGATCGGCATAAGTGTGGCAGGAACAGTGGCTCTCATCGAGAACCACGACTGCCGTAAAGCCGGGGGGAGAATTGTGCCCGAATTGATAACGAACTTGAGAGATCACGTTGGCGCCGGCGCGTTTCGCGCCTCGGGCCATGGCTGCCAACATCGCACCATCGTTGAGACAAACGTCACGTGAGACGTTACGGCAGTCCACTAGAAGATGCTTGCCTTTTCCCAATTCATAAACCCTCCCAGACGCGTAGGCGACTGATGCACCTCCGTGCCCGACGCCATTTGGTCAAGACGTCGCCGAGCGAAGAGGCCGCTGATCGGCACAGCGCCGATCCTGCCGATGGATAAAGATCGAATAATTTATGACGCA
>CAYWOV010000501.1:0-3811 GCA_964459965.1 uncultured Planctomycetaceae bacterium
AAGTTTCCGAAAACAGTTTTCTTCACCAATTCGGGCACCGAAGCGGTCGAGGCCGCGTTCAAGCTGGCCCGCTATCACACCAAACGGCAACAGGCGATCGCCTTTTTGGGCTCGTTCCACGGCCGCACGATGGGGGCCGTCTCGCTTACCGCAAGCAAGGTCACCCAGCGGCACGGCTTCGGCCCGCTGATTCCCGGCGTGACGCATATCGGCTACGGCGACTGCCGGAACTGCCCGGTCAATCTCACCTACGGCAGCTGCGGCATCGAGTGCGTTTCGACGATCGAAAAAACGCTCTTCAAGCGGCTGATGGCACCCGAAGAGGTGGCGGCCATCTTCGTCGAGCCCATTCAGGGCGAGGGCGGATACATCGTGCCGCCGCCCGAATTCCATCGCGATCTCAAAGCAATCACCGAGAAGCACGGCATCTTGTTCGTCGCCGACGAAGTCCAATCGGGAATGGGCCGCACGGGTCGCATGTGTGCGATCGAACATTGGGGCGTCGAGCCCGATATTGTCTGTTTCGCCAAAGGCATCGCCTCGGGTTTGCCGCTGGGCGCAATCGTGGCCCGCGCGGACGTGATGGATTGGCCGCCCGGAGCCCACGCGAGCACGTTCGGCGGCAATCCCGTCGCCTGCGCGGCCGCTTTGGCAACGATCGCCCTGCTCGAAGAAAGCTTGATGGAAAACGCCGCTCGCCTTGGCGAATTCCTGATGACGCGGCTCAAGGCCATGCAATCGCGCCAACCGTCGATCAGCGACGTTCGCGGCAAGGGGCTGATGATCGGCATCGAACTGGTGAAACCGACCGACCAATCGCCCGCGCCCGATGCCGCCGAGCATTTGGTGCAGACCTGCTTTCAAAAAGGGCTGCTGCTCTTGCGTTGCGGGGCCAGCTCCGTGCGATTGTGTCCTCCGCTCGTCATCACGCAGGAGCAGGCCGAAATCGCACTCTCGATCATCGAAGAAACGCTCACGGAAATGGCAAAGGGCGCCGTGCATCGCACAAGCGGCGTTCCGACTCGGGCCGAATCAAAGCAGGCGTGAGGTGACCGAACATGCACGAAGATCTCTTCCGCCGCCTTGGCCTGCCCGCCGCTGACAAGTCTTCCAGAGCACTCGTCTCGCTCAACCCGTCGACCGGCGAGCCGCTGGGCAGCGTGCACACGTCGACTCGCGAAGACTACGACGCCTGCGTCGCCACCGCTCAAGAATCATTTCTGCGGTGGCGGATGGTCCCCGCGCCCAAGCGGGGCGAAATCGTGCGGCAGATCGGCGAGGCCTTGCGGCGTCAGAAGCAGGACCTCGGCCTCCTCGTCACGCTGGAAATGGGCAAGATCCGCGCCGAGGGCGAGGGCGAAGTGCAAGAGATGATTGACATGTGCGATTTCGCCGTGGGTCTCTCGCGGCAGCTCTATGGCCTCACCATGGCCAGCGAACGGCCCCAGCATCGCATGTTCGAGCAATGGCAGCCGCTGGGACCCGTCGGCGTGCTCTCGGCCTTCAACTTCCCCGTTGCGGTCTGGGCCTGGAACGCGATGGTCGCGGCCGTCTGCGGAGACACCGTCGTGTGGAAACCGTCCCCGCACACGCCGCTGTGTGCGCTCGCCGTGCAACAAATCGTCGAGCGGGTGACAAAGGCGGCCGGCTTCGAGGGACTCTTCAGTTTGTTCATCACGTCCGGTGCCGAAGGCGGCCACTGGATGGCTGACGACCGCCGGCTGCCTCTTGTTTCTGCGACGGGAAGCTGCGCGATGGGTCGCGACGTCGGCCCCCGCGTGGCTCGAAGGCTGGGGCGAAGTTTGCTGGAACTCGGCGGCAACAACGCCATCATCGTCACGGAAACTGCCGATCTGCGTCTCGCCCTGCGGGCCGCCGCGTTCGCCTCGCTGGGAACAACGGGTCAGCGCTGCACGTCTTTGCGACGTTTGTTCCTGCATGAATCGATTGCCGACGGCTTGATCAAACAACTCGTCAATGTCTTTCGCAGCGTGCGGATCGGCAATCCGTGGGAAGACGGCGTGCTGATGGGGCCGCTCGTCAACGAGGGGGCCGTCAATAGCATGGCAGCCGCCCTCGACGCCGCTCGATCCCAAGGTGGCGAAGTCCTCTGCGGCGGCAAGCGTCTGCCGCGGCCCGGTTTCTTCGTCGAGCCGGCCGTCGTCCGCGCCCAGCCCGACATGCCCATCGTGGCCGAAGAGACTTTCGCACCGATCCTCTACGTGATGACCTACCGCGATTTCGATGAGGCGCTTGCCGCACATAACCGAGTGTCGCAGGGCCTGTCATCGGCGGTCTTCACCGACCGCATGCTCGAAGCGGAGCGATTCCTTTCGCCGTTCGGCAGCGATTGCGGCATCGCCAACGTGAATATCGGCACGTCAGGGGCCGAGATCGGCGGCGCGTTCGGCGGCGAAAAAGACACGGGAGGCGGACGTGAGGCCGGCTCGGATTCGTGGAAGGCCTACATGCGGCGTCAAACGTGCACGGTCAATTGGGGCACGGATCTGCCGCTGGCCCAGGGCATCGACTTCCCGATCGACCAGCCGACCACCTGAATTTGCGGATCACCGATGAACCCAACTCGCTCCGTGGCCATTCTGTTGTTCGACGACGTCGAGGTGCTCGACTTCTGCGGCCCGTTCGAGGTCTTTTCGGTAGCGGGCGAAATGGGGGATCCGCGGCTCCGAGCACGACCGTTCACGCCGACTGCCGTTATATCGACAACGGCCGCCTGATCACCTCGGCCGGCATCGCCGCCGGCATCGATATGAGCCTGCACGTGGTCGAACGACTCGCGGGGGCGGAAATCGCCCAGAAAACGGCACGGCAAATCGAATACCCCTGGCCGCCGAAAGACTGACGTCAGACCTTCAGACCCTTCGGCGTCATCGGCAAGCTGACCAGGCGGACGCCCGTTGCCTGAAAAATTGCATTGCCGATCGCTGGAGCCACCGCGACGATGGGAGTTTCGCCCGCGCCCGCGGAGGGCAAGTCTTTTCGGTCGACGAGCACCGTCTCCAAAATCGGCAGATCGCTGAACCGCGGAACGCGGTAACGCGAGAAGCGCGGATTCGTGATTTTGTCGTCTTCGAATTTGATCGCCTCGAAGAGTGCGCCGCCCAAACCCATCATGGCGGCTCCTTCGACTTGGTTCTTGAGGTGATCGGGATTGACGATGGCCCCGCACTCGAACGCCGTCACGAGCCGCACAACGCGGACTTTACCGCTGGTGCGGTCGATCGCGATCTCGGCACAACTGGCTACGTAACTCCCCTTCTCCGATCCGCCGGCGATGCCGAATACGTGATCCGCGTCCGGTTTTTTCGACGCGTTCCAGCCGAACTGTTTGGCCGCCGCCTCCAACACGGCTTTCAGCCGCGCGTCTTTCAAGTTGTGCCGCCGGAATTCCAGCGGATCCCGCTTCACCGCGTGGGCCAGGTCGTCGATGTGACACTCGCGGGCGAAGTGATTGGCGGTTGCCGCCAGTCCGCGATACGAACCTTGTCGCAGCGGGGACTCCGAGCCGTGAAACGCAGCCCGCTGATGGGGAATATCGTAAAACGGCCGCAGGGCCGACGGGCCCGCGTTGTAGTTCTGCACGTCCCAGGCGGTGATTGAGCCGTCCTTGGCGACACCGCTTGTGATGTCGATCACGCCGGCCGGACGGAAATAGGCCCAGGTGAATTCCTCTTCGCGTGTCCAAGTCAGTTTGACCGGTTTGCCGGCCGCCTTGGCGAGGCGAGCCGCTTCAATCGCCGACTCTGCCGTGTGCTTGCCGCCGTAACCGGAACCCATATCGGGCGCGATC
>CAYWOV010000502.1:0-3810 GCA_964459965.1 uncultured Planctomycetaceae bacterium
CGTATTGCCGCGCGCACCACTCGGCCACGTCCTGATCGCCCGCCTCGAGCTGCTTGCGGGCCATGAAAGCAAACTCGACATTTTTCGAATCGTACGGCAAATTCAAAAGCGCCAGGTGCCTCTCGAAGAAATAACCGCCGAGACCGATCGCTGCCATCAGGCTGAAAATGGCGAACAGCAGCCGCCGCCGCAGCACCCAAAAGACGACGATTTCGGCAACCAACAGCACCCCCAGCGAAATCAACAGCATCTTGCGGCTGAGAAAGAATCCCTCGACAATTCGTTGGTACGACTCCAACTCGATGATGAGGCCGTCTAACTGTGTCAGGCCGCTGGTATACCGGCCCTCGATACTCGCGGCTGCGCGACGGCGCTCGCGATCGGGACGATTCTTTGCCTCCTCGAGGGCGGCTTCTCGCGCAGCGGCCTGGTCGTCGCGTAGATGCCGCAACTCGGCCAACTCCTTGTCGCCGGCCGCCAGATCGCCGGCGTTGCCGCGACAGTAGTACGCAATCGCCAAATTCAGATGCACTTTCCCCTGTTCGGCCGGTATGGCGGTCGCTTCGATGTACCCCGATTTGCAGGCGTCGATCAGGTCATCCCAATACTCGTATTGCCGCAGGGTCTGCAAAAGGCGGTCGCGACCGTAATACGCGCTCGTTCCGTGGACTTCCACGACCCTTTCTTGGGACTTCAACCCGTCTTCGTTGTCGTTGTTGTCGGCCTGTTTCTCGGCCTCGTTCCTGGCGATGGGCCGTTCGATGACGTTGTAGCGGGGATGCCTCGGCAGGTCGATCTGTTGCCGGGCCGTGCGCTGCGCGTCGTGAGCGCGGCCCAAATGCAAGAGCGTCCGCACCAGCCACTCGTTGTTGTGGGCATAGAGATGAACCTGATCGGGCAGAACGCGATCGTGGATCATTCGGGCATGCTCGGTTCGGATCGAGGCCTCCAACTGCCAGGCCGCTTCCGGATACCGCAAGAGGGCATAATAGATGTGCGTGGGCATATGCCACATGTGGCCGATCGACGGCGACGCGTCACCGCATTTGGCCGCCGAATCCAGCGCGCGTCCTTCCGTATTGGTTGCGGCCGCGATGTGGATCAATGCGTGGTGGATCGGATGCATGGGCTCGACGCTGAGCACCTGATTTGCCAATTCAACCGCCGTGTCAATCTCCGAACGGGCGACCTTTTGCTTTTCGGACTTGTGGAAGATCCGCCAGGTCTCGAACGCCTTGGCTTCGATGTCCGTCGGATACTTGGCGATAATCTCTTGAAAGCAGGTTTCTTTGCCGAAGCCGTCGATATACATCTTTTCGCGATCGGTAAGCCCCTGCGTATGTTTGGCCGCGTCGGCGGCGACCTGCTTGGCGCGGGGCGGTCGCAATTCTTCGTTCGACATTGCGACGCCCCAATAGGCGATGCCGCAATTCGGATCGAGCGATATCGCCTTGCGAAACGATCGCTCGGCTTCGACGAACCAGAATCCGTGCAGCTGACCGAGGCCCTGGTCAATAAATTCCTGGACCAAGGGGACTTTTGACGAAACGGGAAAATGCACTTTGCCCGTTTCGCCCATGAGATAGGCGTCCTGCCGCGGCCCGCTGTCAAAGGCTTCGCTGTGATGCGAATGGCCCGGCAGATAGCGCTCGTCGCAACTTGCGGTGCGCGCAAAGGCGAGAACGCAAACCAGCACAATCGCCCGAGTTGCAGGCGTTGGAATGGCACGATGCCGCATTGAATGCCGCCCTTCCTCCGGACATACGCTTTCCGCCGGAGAAATGCTGAATAAAGATCGAAGATTTCCCATTAATTCCGGCGGAGGACGACCGGCTCGGCCCGACCCTCGATCAGGAGAATTTCCTGGTCGCCGGGGGTCGACGCAAGTTTTTGGTGACGCCCTGACGCCCAAGTGACGGAGATCGAGTCTGCCGCCGTTTTTTCGCCCAGACCGAAGACCAGAATCCGCTCGTTGCTGGCCTGGAATCCGTCGCCGGCCGTGAGCTGGCGGACGAGCCTCTTTCCGCCGACTTTCACCTCCACCGTCGAACCGATCGAATCGCGCGCCGAGCCCGTGCTGACGAGTCGAATCGTTAGATGGTGGCCGACGTGCGGCGTTGTGTTGGTCAACAGGGCCGCCGGCGCACGGAGATTTGAGATCACCACGTCCTCGCTGCCGTCACGATTCCAATCGATCCGGGCTGCCGAGCGTCCCAGGTATTTTCCCTTGAAGTAGGGTCCCAGCGTCTCGTCGGGGACGGGAGTAAAATGAGCCGTGCCGTCGTTCTTCATGTAGCTCGGCGGCATCTCGTACGGCAGGTACTCGCTGGCGATGTTGTCGACGTTGCCGTTGACGATGAACAGGTCCAGATTCCCGTCGAGATCGCCATCGATCGTCTGCGTTCCGAAGCTGGTCTTGAGGTAGGTCGGCACGTACAACCCGGCCGCACGCGCCCGATCGACGAAGAGGCCGCCGGTCTTTTGCAGAAAAAGAGTATTGGACTCCTCCGACATGCTCGTACCGTGAACGTCGAGCAGGCCGTCGCCGTCGAAGTCGCCGGCCGCCAAACCCAGGCACGAACGCGGCACGCCGTCGGCTCCCAACGCGAGCCCCGAGTAAAGACCGTGGTCGAGAAACCGCGGACGGTCTCCCCGCTTGGCGGCATTCTTGAACAGGAAGCTGGGATAGCCGTCGTTGCCCACGAGCAGATCGAGCTTGCCCGTGCATTCGAAATCGGCGGCCAGGAGCGCCGTTCCCCTGCCGTTGGGGATGTCGACGCCCGCTGCGGCCGAAGCGTCTTCGAAACGTCCGTCGCCCCGGTTGAGCCATAAATGGCTCTTCGCCATCGGAAACTCAAAGGGCACGCAGGGATCGAGTCGCTTCGTCGCATTGGTGCAAGTTCGCGTCAGTGCGTCCCCTTGCAGAAAGCCGACTGTGTAAATGTCGGGAAGCGAATCCCCGTTGAGATCCGCGATGACGCAGCTCGACGTCCAGGTCGAGTCGCCAGGACCCGCATCCTGCGTGGCGTCGGTGAAAGTTCCGTCGCCGTTGTTCAAAAACAAGCGATTGGAGCCGATGTTGCCGACGTACAGATCCGGAAAGCCGTCGTTATCGACGTCTCCGACTGCGACCCCTTGGCTGAACGAGTTCTCGACCAGCCCGGCCTGCGCCGTGACGTCGGCAAAGCGGCCGTCTCCAAGATTGCGAAAGAGACGGTCGAGATGCTCCGTTTGGTCGTGATCCTGCGGATCCTTGGAGCCCTGTGTAAAATACACGTCGGGCCAGCCGTCGCGGTCAAAATCCAGGACTCCCACGCCTCCGCCGTTGATCTGGAACAACTTGTTCAACCCGACGACCTTTGGGTCCCTCCCGTCAAAGTACTGGAAGGCAAGTCCCGCCGCTGTGGCCTGATCTTCGAACGAAACGCGTCCCGGAGGTGCGGCCGGCGGCTCGTTCTTGGCAACCGCGCCGGCTTTCCACTGCGGCAGCGGCAATTTTGACAGGTCAACCTTGTTGGCCGGGTTGTAGGGGGGCAATGTCCGCTTGTGCTCGAGGATTTTCAGCAGAGGCTCCATATTGGTTTGTTCCTGCTGAAGCGCCACGTTTTGCTTGTCGGCATCGAGCGTCATCAAAACCCAGCCGTAGCATTCCCAGATATTGCCCAGCTCATCCGCGGCCTTGACGGCTTGGGACGCCAGTTCGGGATCGCCTTTGCTGCCCAACTCAATCGAGCGGACTTTATTCCTCCGCACAACATCGACGTAGGCGATCAGCTTGGCGGACCGCTCGAAGAACGGTTTCGCGTCGTC
>CAYWOV010000503.1:0-3793 GCA_964459965.1 uncultured Planctomycetaceae bacterium
TCCGAGCTGTTCTGGGCGAACTTGTCGAGCTTGATGTAGCCCACGTTGTTGTCGAGCATTTTCACTTCGCTCACGCTGTGAACTTCGACGCGGCGGCGGACGAGCTTCACTTCGGCAAACCGTTCGTCACGCCGCACTCCGAGCGTGATTTGGCTTCCCGACGGTCCCGTGATCAGGTCAACGGCCGAATCGATGGTCGCACCGGTGACCTTGTGGCCGTCGATCGATTCGATCATGTCGCCGCCCTTGAGCCCCGCTTCGGCGGCCGGGCCGCCCGGAAGGGCCTTGGCGATCAACATGCCACGCTCGTCCGCCTTGATTTCGACGCCGATGCCGACGATGTGGTCTTCCAACTCGGCACTCGGCGCGCCTCGCCCAATCGCCGGGACGAAGGCTGAGTATTTATCGAGCGAATCGGTCGCACCGAAGATGAATTCCAAGACGACCGCCGTGGGCCGCAGTCCGGCGTCGCGCTCGGCCGACTGCATCGTCCACTGCATCGCCTGTGAGGCATCATCCGCGTTTTTGACCGGCGCCCCGTCCGCGACGCGCTGCAGATCGACGCGGAACGCATCGAGGCGGCGCGGATCCTGATCGATTCCGTTGGCTTGCAGGAAGACGGGGTTGTCGAGGGCCAGCGTCAGGATCTTCACTGCCTGCTTCACGCGAGCGTCGTAGGTCGACGGTTTCAGGTGACGCGCGTCGATGAGCCCCGAGATTTCCTGATACACCTCCATGCTCTGCTGCGGTGACATCGATCGGACGAGGCGCACGATCGCCGGGTTGCCGTAGCGGTTGGTCAGCTTGCGCTGGATCAGTTCCCGCTCGGGGAGCTGCTCCTCGTGCCGAACGGCCGGCCGATTCTCCTCGTGATGGCGCATCCGACGAGGGGGCGGAGCGTCACCGTCCAAATCGCGTTCGCGTTCGCGATGCAAACGATGACGGCGCGGGGGCGGCGCGGGCTCGTCGCTGCTCGGGCTTTCCTGGAAATCGCCGGGGGCTGCGGGCCCGGCCGGGTTGTCATTGATGTCGATCGGCGGCTGCGGCGGCCGATCGGGAGGGAGCGTATCCGGCTCGCTCTGAACGTTCGACGAGTCGGGACGCCAGGTCGAAGGCGCCGGCTCGGCGGAGATTGAACCAGCGGTCAGAAGTAAAAGGGAGGCGGCGACAGAGAAGGCTTTTGCTCGCCACTTACTCCCGGATCCCCGCGGGACGCGGGCCACCCACCACGCGCGCATTGTGCGGAACATGTTTTCGTCCTCTCTTCCTGGGGCGGAAAGTGTTTCCTGAGTGCGGCGTGCGAGGTACGGGCGCGGAGCGCAAATCAAAATGCTTTGCACTTCGCACCTCACACGCCCACCTCAGGCCTTGGTTTTTGGCACTCTCACAGGCCCGAGGGCGAAACAGTGTGCGTTTGGGGGAATTGGTCAGAGCACGCGTCCTCGTGGGTCTCTTCGTCATCGCCGGTCAGGACCGCGGTTTCGGTCCCTCCGGTGATCACCAACTCGCCGCGCACGACCCGCACATTGGCCGGGGCATCGATTCCAATCTTCACCGTGCTGCGTCCGGTCCGAATCACTTTGACAAAGACATCGTTGCCAATCCGAATCGCTTCTGATTTTTTTCGGGTAAGTACCAACATTGTGATTCCTTTCAGCTCCCTGTTTTTATCTAAACATGGCCCGTGTAAGACTTGCCACGAGCCATCCTTTGATTCCTGAGTCATTTCTGCGACTCAAACTGGCCAGCACATTTGCGAACAGTGTGCCAATTGCGAAACAAGCCCCTTCGTTTCGGCTGGCAGAACGTGTTTAACTTTCAATGCAGCATGCTCTTAACAAAAACCAAGCCGCCGCCATCGGTCGCCGTGTTGCCGCCAATTGGTGGACAGGTTTGCAAGTGAAACTTGGTAAGCTTTGTCAAAGAATCGGGCGCGAAGAATGGATCGTTTGGTGTGTAACGCGCGCCGGGCTTTGTAAAAAAGATACATCTGTGTTGCAAAAACGTCGTCATTAGCCGCAGTAAGTAACTAATGGCGGCGTCAAAGTTTGGCCAATTCTTGCACGTGTTTCTGTCTCCATCCACCTCGATGCGAAACAGGGCCCGGTACGACTGTTGCGTAATTGATCGCGAGTCGACTGTGATGCGAAGAGCGGCTTCGCAGCGGTCGTGTTTTTGGAAAATAAGCGAGCAATTTGGCTCAGGAGAAGAACATGACGAATCTAAAACTGGCCGCGATCGCGGTATTGGCCATCACGGCCGCCGCCGGCGGCCAGGTGCGCGGAGGAGCCTACGACTATCCTTACACGCCGACTTACAGCAGCTATCCGGTGAGCGGATCGCCCTGTTCGTCGGGTCAGTGTGGAAACGGTGCTGCGGTGCCGTCGTATTCGTATGCGCCGGCCTACTCTTACTCGACGTATTCTCCGACGACGACCTACGGCGGGGCTGCGAGCTGTCCGACGGGGAATTGCCCGACCGGATGCTGCGGCGCGAACGGCGGCTGTTGCGCCAACGGCCGCTGCGGCTCGTGCGCCTGCGGAACGTGTCCAACGGGGACATGTCCGGCAGGTGCGTGCCAGTCGGGAAACTGCTCAGCCAATTGTCCGAATGGCCAATGCAGACTTGGCCGGAGTCGCGACACGGGAATCTCGCTCGACGATCAAAACGGCCCAATTTACCGCCGGGCCGACTATGCACCGGCTCCGCGTTATAAACCCACGAGCTGGTCGAATTCACCATCCGCTCGGCGGAATTATGACGCCGAACCGGCCAATCGCGTGAACCGCGACCGCGAATTAGAGAGCCCGTTTTACAACTAATCCCAAACCGTTCTGACCCGCATCGGGCCGCCGAAAGGGCTGTTGGCGGCCCGTCTTATGCAGCTTGCATTCCCCGCCGGTCTCACTACAATTACCCGTTCGCAACTGCCGGTCTGAAGTGCGTGCTGTGGCTCTTGGCCAAGCTATCGACTCAGTGACCGGCTCCTGTTCCAGTGAGGTCGGCAGATGTCTCGGCAATGTGATGTGTGCGGCAAGGCCGCTAAGCTTGGCAATCAGATCACCCAACGCGGCAAGGCCAAGTACTTGGGCGGCAACGGTCGCAAGACAACCGGTATATCCCGGCGGCAATTCCGCCCGAATCTTCAGCGGATCCAGGTTCAGGAAGGCGGCTCGGCCGTCCGGAAGCGCGTGTGCACACAATGCATTCGCAGCGGACGAATCACCAAAGCCGTTGTGCGGAAGCCCTTCACGCTGCCGACCACATTGAAGTAAGACAATGACCGGCCGGCTCACCCGCGAGGAAGTCGCCAAAGTCGCCCTGCTTGGACGGCTGAAACTCTCGGCCGATGAAATCGAGCAGATGACGGACCAGTTGAGCCGCGTGCTCGAATACGTCGACATCTTGAACGAAGTCGACACCAACGACGTCGAGCCGATGGCCCACGCGATTGGACTGCGGGACGTTTTTCGGGAAGACGTTCCGGTCGCGTCGCTGACGCGGGAACAAGCCTTGGCCAACGCCCCCAAGACCGATGGCCGTTGCTTCGAGGTGCCGCAAATCTTCGAAGGCGTTTAATCGCATCCGGACGAAGCGGCATGTCGAGCGCGTTTACGAGTTCCACCGCTTCGCAACTTCTCTCAGGAATGGCGGCGGGCGATTGGACAGCCGTCGACGTCGCGACCGCATTTCTCAATCAAATCCAAGCGCACGACGAACAGATCAAGGCCTTTTTGCACGTCGACCGCGCGGACGCGCTGCGGCAAGCCGAAGCCGTTGACCGCAAGCGTCG
>CAYWOV010000504.1:0-3790 GCA_964459965.1 uncultured Planctomycetaceae bacterium
CCTCCTGCCTCACTGACGACCGCACAAGTCGTGACGTCCAAGGCAACGATTGGACCTCGAAGTAGATGATTGCAAAACGGCATCGCGCGGTCTTTTGAAGGAGAGACTTGGGAATTCACCGGGCTAAGAAATCGCGTCGACAACGTGCTGGCCCATTTCTTCGGTGCCAATGCTTGGTCCGCCGGCGGCGATATCTTTTGTGCGGTGACCTTGATCGAGAACGGAATTAACGGCCGCCTCGATCGCGGCTGCTTCATCTTCCAAGTTCAACGAGTGCCGCAGGAGCAGGGCTGCCGCCAGAATCGTCGCGAGCGGATTGGCAATTCCTTTGCCGGCAATCTCCGGTGCCGATCCATGGATCGGTTCGTATAGCCCGGGACCCGAGTCGCCCAGCGACGCGGAGGGGAGCAGTCCAAGCGATCCGGGGAGCATCGATCCCTCGTCGGTGAGAATGTCGCCGAACATATTTTCGGTCACCACGACATCGAAATCGCGGGGGCGGGAAATCAAATGCATTGCCATGGCATCGACGAGGACGACCTCGTATTGGACGTCCGGAAACTCTTCGGACATGACGCGGGCGGCCACTTGTCTCCAGAGTCGCGAAACCTCCAGCACGTTGGCTTTGTCGACGGAGGTGACTTTGCGGCGTCTCCGGCGCGCGAGCCGGCCGGCCAATCTCACGACTCGTTCGATTTCGCCAGTTGAATAAATCATTGTGTTCCAGGCCTCTTCGCCGCTCGAATGCTTCCGCCGGCCGGATTCTCCGAAATAGAGTCCCCCCGTCAATTCACGGATAAAGAGAATGTCGACCCCTTCCACAATGTCGCGCTTCAAGGGTGACGCATCGATGAGCTGCCTTTGCGTGGTGATTGGTCGGAGGTTCGCAAACAGGTTGAGTTCTTTGCGAATTCGCAGCAAACCGGCTTCCGGACGTGTCTTCGCGTTGGGGTTGTCCCATTTCGGGCCGCCCACGGCCCCCAGCAGAATCGCATGAGACGAGCGGCACTCCTCCAGGGTTTGTTCCGGGAGCGGGTTTCCGCACTGATCAATTGCGCAGCCGCCGATGGGAGCTGTGGTAAATCGAAATGAATGTCCGCCGCGATTTGCGACGGCTCGCAGCGCACGTTCGGCTTGTTTGACAACTTCAGGTCCGATCCCGTCCCCGGGAAGCAAGACGATTTTTACGTCCATGGTGTGTGCAATCACCGTAACGAGTGTCTAGTACGCGGCAACCGCCAGTGCTAGCCACGAAGCACGGGCAACTCGCCACTCTAATCGGGCTGAGGCGGCCGTTCCAGGAATGGTCCAAACGCGAGAATCGTCGCAAACGGGGCGGGGCCGTTCGCAATTGGTCCAACGCGAGGTTGCCGTTTAAAACCTGGGTGATCGCGGTCCGATAAAAGAGGCAGGCAGAGAGTTGCCCAGTCCCAAATGCGGGTCGGAACTTTGTCCGCGGACGAGCGCGGCCAACCCAGCAAACGGCTCGCCCTTGCTTAGGACAGCGGGGCGGTCCGAACCCTCACGAGTCCAAAAATGCTCCCTATGTTGCGCGGCACCTTTTTCTCAATCGGAATGTTCATCACGCTGTGGGGCGTTTCGCTCTTCTTCGTGGACAAACTCGTCCTCAACATGCCGGAGGACGTGGCAGCCCGCACCCCAGGCTTCCGGGGAATGTATCAGGGCAATCAGCAGCAATCGAAGCAGCGCATCATCGATCCACCCGATTGGGCGGCGTTTAGCCTGCTTTCAGTCGGCGCGGTGACGATGTTGTACGCGATCGCGCTGCCCAGGAAGGCCTAAGGATCGGTCCGTCGCCGGAACGCTCCCGAACGGGCATTAGCGTGCGGACCGCTCCGCAAGGGGTTTTTTCCCGAGTTCCAATTCGCCAGCCCGCTTGATTCGTCTTCCCTGATCCCCATATGATCAAACAGGGATGATGGGCCCACGTTTGGAGCGTCGGACGTGTTGGAATTCGATTGCGAGCAGAATGTCGGTTGCTGGGTCGCACAGACGTCTCATTCACTGCGACGAGCACTCGACGAGGAGCTTGCGCGAGAAGGAATCACGTTTCGCCAATGGGAGGTGCTCGCATGGTCGACTTCGAGCGAGCAGCTTTCGCAAGCAGAACTGGCCGAGCGGATGGGAATCGAAGCTCCGACGCTCGGAGGAATCCTCTCCCGGATGGCGCGTGACGGTTGGTTGGCGCGCTCCGGCTGCCCGCACGACCGCCGCAAAAAGAGATTCCGACCGACGGCGAAGGCCGAGGCGGTTTGGGGTCGCATGCTTCAATGTTGCCACGCAGTTCGCGAGCGCGCGACCGAGGGGCTGAGCAGCGAGGAACTCGCAACGTTTAAGCGGACGTGCGAAGTGATCCGCCAAAATCTCGGCCAAGAGTCGGCCACGCTCGAAGCGATTTCGTAATATTTCTGCAACCCGGCTCACAAACTCTGGCAGAACTGCGGGATGCGCGCTTTTGTCAGGTCGAGATGACCCGCTCGGTTGCCCGTTACGGTTTGAGTTCCAACGTCGACCACAGGCTGGGGTCGTGGTCGAATGGAAAATCGCGGCCGACGGCCAAAAACTGTTCGCCCAACTCGGCGTCGCGAACAACATAATAGAATCCAACCAAGGGATTAGCCTCGGGCTCAAACCCGGCCAGACATTCGGCCGGGATCCACGAGTTGAGCACGTAGCCCCCAGTGACCGACCGTGATGACGCCAGCAGCAGCCCCGCCCGATTTGACGGAGCGTCTTCTTTTGCCAGCGCGATCGAGAATTGGTAAGCGGCGGCGGTCACCTTTTTCCGCCCACTTCGGCTCGGAGACACGACGCAATTGGGCAAAAACGCGAAATGGTGGCAAAAGCGGCTGGCCCGGTGAATCGTCTGCGTGTTTCGAGTATCCAGCCAGACTTGAAAGCCGTCTGATTCGCGAGGCTCGTCTGGGATTTCGGCGATCGGCATTTTCTTGCCCGTCACCGAGACGCGAAAACCAATTCCGCTCTCGTTCCAGCCCGCTTGGATCTTAGCGAAGGCCGACGCCTCATCCAAAGTTCCGACGTCCGGAAGGAATGGCGCGTCGTCAAGGTCCAGAAACGTGCCCGTGTTCCCGGCACGCAACTCGAAGTGCGGCACGGGAATTGAAAAGCGGAAAAGAAATCGGTGCGGAACAACCGGCATCCGAGCCATCTTAGCGGGGCGTCGTTCGGCTGCAACTACCACGCGACGGCCGACCGACGCCTAACGATTATGCGCTCGGAATCCAGGAGCAGGACTCTGCCGCGAAGCGCGGCACTTTGCGGCGCCTATTCTGCCGCAGCGGCTCCAGCCAGCGATTCCCAACTCATCAGGTGCTTTTCCAGAGACTTGATCACCAAATTGCCGCGCTTCCCTTTGGCCTCTTCCAACTCATAGCCCGACTGTCGCAGCTTCTCCTCGTGCTCGGAGTCCTTTTCCAGGACGCCGTCGTCGCTCACTGCCCGCCACCATTCAAGATGCGGCCAATCCCGACGAATCGTGCGGATGGTGGTCGCCATCGTACGGCCGTTCATGCCGGCGCTAAAGCCAGCCTGCTTGGCCAAAGTGGTGTAGGTTGCGACTTTTTGGGCTTTTTTCAACTCCCAAAGGAGTTCAGCCACTTCCGACGCTCTGCTCGAGACCATGTGGATCCCCTTGCAAACGGGCAAGCTCGGCTGTTCGTACCTGAAAAATGGAGCCTCACGCAGCCGGTCCGTGTGACGAAAGGACTGCAAACCAACCGGCCCACGTTTCAACACGGCTTCCGAGCCG
>CAYWOV010000505.1:0-3785 GCA_964459965.1 uncultured Planctomycetaceae bacterium
TTGCCCGCAAGCGGGCAGCAGCTTGTGAACAAGGGTGTGCTGGTTGGTCAAATCCTTGCCCGCACGCGGTTCGGCGTGTTCGAGCGGGGCGACCTCGTGCATGTCACCCTGCATCAGCCCGCCGGCAACAAGGGGTGCACGCTTTCGGTCCACGCTGAATACTCGGATGCTGGTGGCAAATGGCATCAAGTGCCGCCGCCCAAGAACATGCTGGCGGCCCTGTACACGTCCGGCAACTACGGCGGACTGCGAGATTACGTCGACATCAACGGCGTCGCGAAGAGCACCGATCGAAACGTGGCCCTCTTCATGCCCTTCGACGGGTTCGCGTTGGAACAGGGCAAGGACTATACCGTTCGGTACGTCATCCGAGTTTGGGAACCCAGGCCCGATGGGAAGGAAGACGACAAGGAGACGGCCCACTTAGCGCTCGAGCCATACCGCGTGCATGTCGGACAGGACGCGGAGGGGATTCTGATCTCGACGCTCGACGTCAAGCCGTGCTCGTTCCTGGCGAAAGAGAAGGGCGGCTCGTCGGCCCAGGCGGCGGGCCTCATCCGTTTCTTCGACACGGCGACGGGCAAGTGGGAGTGCCCGCCCGGCGATGCGGCGACCGACCAAACCGCCGCCAAGCGGTGAACGGTACGAGCGCCGCGCTCAGTCGTTCGATTCCTCCGCGTCGAAGAGCGTCTTCGACGGCGGATAGGTGACACGGCCCGCTGTGCTGCGCGCCTCAGGCGTGAGGGCGTGCGGCTTCGCCTGGCCATTGGGAAAGATGTGCTCGACGGCCTGTCCGTTCGCCAGCAGATAGTCGCTGACCAGCCGCCGATGGCATTGCCACCACAGCCCCTCCGCGCACATGATCGCCGTGCTCCCGTCCTGGGCGAGTGCCAACAGCTTGTCGATGCCCTGCTGGAACGGCGGTGTCAGCATGTAGTCGGCGTAATTCCGGAAGCTGTGGTTCCGCAGTCCCTCGTTGGGGGATGCGGTTTCCACAGACGCAGGCCGCCGCCCACCGAGTTCCTCAAACCACTCGTAGCCGATGTTCTTCCCTCGAAGCGAGGCCGCGAGGCTCTCCCGATTGAAGTGCGGATGCTTCCGCGAACTCGGGAAGCGGCGAATGTCAGCCAGCGCCTCGATGCGGTGCTGAACCAGCAACTCGACGAATCGCTCAATCGGCAGATTCGAATGCCCGATCGTGCGGATCAACACTCTCAGCTCCCGTGCGAACACCAAAAATCGAGCGGGGGGCATAAGCCCCCTGAGGCCGCGCGCCTCAAGCAACCCAAAATCACCAGCGGAAGCTTCTGCCGCTCGACATACCGCACCGCCGCCCGCACAGCGTGCTCATCCCGCAAACGCCGGCGCGACCCCGACTCAGTCCACCACGTACCACTTTCCGGTTTCCGCCATTTCAAATTCAGCGACTGACTGCCATAGCTCTTGAAGTCCCGCAACAGAATTTCGGGATCCGTCTCGCCTGCGTTGACGACCAGGTGCACGTGGGTCCGCATGATGGCGACCGCCTGCAGTCGCCAACCGCGCACGCTGGCCGTTTGCTGAAACTGACCTAACAGGCAGCGAGCTTGATCCGAGTCGAGAGAGATCGCCGGGCCGCGAAGCGCCGCCTCCGCGGCGCGTTGCAGACCGGGCATGGCGGGATCGTAGGGCGTTCCGAATTCGTTGTGGCGCTTTCGCGGACCCGATTTATCGCGAACCGATGTGACTGAGCCGCGGGCGTCGCCGGGTAGCCAACTGCCGTAGGTTGTCCAGGTGAGTAGATAGGCTTGGGGCATGGGTTGTCTCTTAATGTTCGAAGAGCTCAGAAAGAACCTCAGGGGGCTTACGCCCCCCGCTCGGGGTCACGCGATCGGTTTAAACGTCACCGGTTGAAGAATGCCTAAAGTCGGCATTTTCGCTATAGACCGTCAAACCGCGTAAAGTGGGATATTTTATCACTCGACTTAAGCTCTTGTGATAACGGCGACTGTGAGGGGTCGATAGTACCGAGGGCCCAAAACAAGAAAGAAGGGAAGGCCATGAGCAAAGGATTGCTCGCTGCCATCGCAGTCCTGTTTGCCGGCGCCGGCGCGGCGCTGGCTCAGTCGCCTGCCGCTCCTGGTGCACCGGTCAGCCCTGTCGTGGCGACCGCTCCGCTCGCACCCGGCGCCGTGCTCACGACGGCGCCAATGCAAGGGGCCGTGCTGACGACTGCGCCGCTGCAGGGGCCCGTCATGACGACGGCACCGCTGCAAGGCCCCGGCGCGTACGGCTGCCAGAATTGCGGCCCTAACGCCGCCAGCTATGGCGGCACGTATGGAAGCTCCGGCAACGCGTTTGGCGGCGCGTGTAACGGTGGGTATGGAGGCGGCTGCGTTCCGACCGGCCTGGCGACCGAAAGCGATTGTCCCTGGTACGGCCGGGCCGATTACCTGCTGTGGTGGACCAAGGGCATGCCCAACTCAACGCCGCTTGTCACGAGCGTCGCTCCGGGAACGCCCACGGGCGGAACGCCGATTCCCGGTGCCGTCGGCGGTGCGGGCACGACCGTGATCATGGGAGGCGACGACGTCGACCTGGGGACGCGGCAGGGAGGCCGCTTCACCCTGGGTCGCTGGTTCGACCCGCAACAGACGGTCGCCATCGAAGGCAGCTACTTCTTTCTCGGCTCGGCCTCCAACAGCCAAAGCGCGATTTCGCTCGGCGGCGTGGCCGCTCCGACGCTGATGCTGCCCATTTTCGACCCCACCGGCACCTTCACAGGCGGCACGCCCGGCCAGACTGCTCTCTTGCCGGCGCTCGCCCATGTGTTCGCCGTGCCGGGCGGCCTCACCGGTCCGTTCATCACGCACGACACGCTGTACGACAAAAGCGAATTGATGGGGGCCGACGGCTACGGCGTGTTCAACCTCGCCAAATCGGGACGCCTGCGGTTCGACGGGCTGTTCGGCTTCCGCTGGTTGAACCTCGACGAGAAACAAGGCTTCACGACGACCAACGAGACGACGAACGCCGCGCCCGAGCACATCACGTTCAACGCGGGCGACTTGTTCGAGACGAGCAATAACTTCTACGGAGCCTTGCTGGGCTTGCGAGCCGAATACGCGCCGGACAACGGCCAAGGCGGCTGGCGGGAAGGCTTCTGCTATCGGGGCGCCTTCTTGCTGGGCTTGGGCGACACGGTCGAGCGAATCAACATCAACGGAGGAACCACGACCAACATCGGCAATCCGGTGCTGGCCAGCCCCGTGAACTACGCCGGCGGCGTCTTCGCTCAGCCGTCGAACATGGGGAACTACGACGCCAATCACTTTGCCTACGTCCCCGAGGGCGACTTCAGCATCGGCTACGCCTTCGCCTCGTGGGGACGCGTGATGATCGGCTACGACGTGCTCTATATCAGCGACGTGGCCCGACCGGGCGACCAGATCGATGCGGGGGTCAACGTCTATCGCACGGGCGTCGTGCAGGGAGCGAACCCCGTGATCGCCGCCCCGGCCACCGATCCCAATCGGCCCGCCTACAGCGCGACGCAATCCACCTACTGGGCCCAGGGCCTGACGTTTGGAGTGGAATTGCACTTCTAAGAGTTGCAAGTCGCAGGCAGAAAGTAGACAAGAGGAGAGCAGGGCCGGAGGGCTCGGCTCTCCTTTCGCCTTTTTGTGCCTTCCAGCCCACGCGAGTTGCATCGACTCACACTCTTGGAGCAAAACCCATGCTGCGCTGCTTGTGTTTCGCCGCCGTTCTCGTTGTCGTTCTGCCGTGCCTCTCGTCGGCCGCCGATC
>CAYWOV010000506.1:0-3781 GCA_964459965.1 uncultured Planctomycetaceae bacterium
GCCGCAATCCGCTCCAGAACCAACGAAAGCACATCGTGCGGCGTGACCTCTCGCGATTGATAAAGCCGCGCAATGGTTTTGAGATCGAAACTAGAGACGGGACGCATCGAAGGTTTCGCGCTTGTAAGTCGCTTCGATCGTTTGCATTGCGGTAAGCCTTCCGGGCGAGTGCACTCGGTATGCCAATCAAATCTTGCCACTCATTTAATGGAGGCGCGTCAACGCATCTTCTGGCACCGCATGCCATAAGTATCTCGATCACAATCACTTATGCGGCAACGTAAAGCGCGGTCGATTCGAGGCATTGGCGTCGAAAAGTCAGCCGATCCAGAGAACACACGTCTCTCGTGCACGAGGCACAAGCGCATTCGCCTCGTATCCGGGCATCCATCTGATCCTGGGGACCGGCTGAACAACGGAGCGATCAATCCACGAGGTGCGCCGGATCGTCGTTCGTTTGCGACTTAGCGATTGCAATTTGGGCCATAGCAGGCGTTTGAACGAATCCCGGTGTCGATGCCGCGGTCGGTCCGCCGAAATTGAACGCCAACGAGGTCGGCGGTGAATCGCTTGGATTGTTTGGATTCTGCAACATGGCCAACCGAGCCTGCACTTGCGGCTGAAACCACTCGACTTGCAACGAGCGACGATACATGACGGCCGCGCGATCGTACTGGCCCATCTCCTGATAGAGCTGCCCGAGCTGAGCCGTGGCGATGGAGTTGTTGGGGCGCGCCGCCAGTGATCGGTAGAGCGATTGTTCGGCGGCTTTCAGATCGCCGTTTTGGTGCTCGATCCAGGCCATCTCGATTTGGGCGCCGGCGTCGGTCGGCCGGGCTTCGGACCACGCGGAGATCATTTGTGTGGCTTCGGGAAGCCGCCCTTGGTCGATCATCAGGCTGGCCAATGCGTGATGCGATGGCTGATGCGACGGATCGAGACTGATGGCTCGCAAGTAGTTTGCTTCGGCCGCGGCCACATCACCTTGCCGCCTCATCGCGGAAGCCAAGTTGTAGGCAAAGCAGGGGCTTTGGGGATCGTCGGCCACTGCTCGAACGAATTGCTCGCGAGCAGCTTGGTAGTTTCCCTGCTGATAGTTCCACATTCCTATCTGATTGTTCCAATTCCCGTTGATCGAGTTGCAGCCGCAAAGTCCGGCTACCAGAAGCGAAAGGCCCGCAAAGAGCAGGGGGCGCAGGCGAGGAGCGACGTTCGTTGAGCCGCGCCGAGCGAGGTCCGGCTGTGGACACCGAGGGCGCAGCAATGGTACGTGTTTCGCGCCGTGGTGGGGGGCGCGCATGGAAACACCTGGAAAGGCGGGTTGCGGATCCAGATCGGACGGTCGAAAGTGACGGGCGCGGGAGAGTAGCGATCGGCAGAAACTGCCGCAAGATCACTCCCCAGAAAGCGGAGGGACCCGCATTCATCGCAAGTTATTCGGACGAGTCGGGTTCCGACTGTTGAATCGGCTTTTTGGTCGCCTTCTTGCTCGAACGGCTCTTCTTGGGGTGAAGGGCCGCGGAACGCTCGACGTCGACTTTGGAAATCACGAGTTCCGTTCCATTGATCGAAAAGTTGTAGCGACCGAGGAAGGTCATCCCGAGCAGGACCGGCGCGTTTGTCGCTTCCGGCGGAAGAACGACGCATTCGACATTCTGTGCTGCGAATTGCCCCACACGGACTGAGTCGAGCGTGACCAATTTGCATTTGAACCTGGCCCCGCTGGCGACGATCATTTGAACGGGCAGTGCCGATTCGTCGACTTTCACCCCGCATTCCATGGCCGTCTTGTACGGCAACACCAACGAATTAGCCCCGGTATCGACTACCATCTCGACCGTGTGATCACCATTGACGACGACTGTGGCGTAATAGCTGTTGCCTTCACGTCGCAGGGGAATCTTCTCGGACTTGAAAGTTTTCTCGAGGTCGGCGATCCGCTTCAAGGCGGCCTGAAAAGTCCGCGATGGGTTGAGTTCGCAGGACGTTTTCGCGGCTTCATTCCATTCTCGGACAGCCGACTGCACGGCTTCGTCCTTTTCGATTTCGGCATACCTTGCCGCGACACGATCCGCGGCGGCGCGCACTTTCAATATCCCTTGGATATATTTCTCGCGAGCCGAGTTCGCCTCTCCTCGGACCCGGTCCATTTCCTTTTTCGATTGTTCCTGTTCGTGCATCAAAAGGTTGATGGCACTCGCGTTTGCGTTCGCAGCGCCCACCAGTTGATTTCTTTGGACGAAATTCGACTGTCCGTTGGTCGCCAATTGGCTGTTGATCGACACGTTGGCCTGCATTCGCTCGTGAAGATTCTCATTGAGTTCGTCCACGCCGCGTTGGGCGTCATTGAATTCGCGAACAGCGCTCTGCAACTTCCTCTTCAGGGTCACAATTTCGCGAAAGCCCTTTGCCAACTCCGCCTCATCCGTCAAGGAAAGACCGCTGTGAGTGACGCGGATTCCCTTTGCGGCGAGGCTCGCTTTTGCCGAAGCCTCGTCGCTGCGGGCAGCTGACAAAGGGGCGGCCAGCAGGGCGCTCCCAAGAACAACACATTGGAAGAATCGGCGCATCGAACGGTTCCCAAAGCCGTGCCCACAGCCACCGTCCACAACTATCCGTGTCGGCTGTTGGGTGTCAAGTGGCAACGAATCGCCCGGCGTCAAAAACGGAAGCCTCGGACGTGGGCGTATCGCGCTTTCTCAGCGGAAGAACTCTTCAGCTTCGTTCAGGAAGTCGGGGTCCAGAGTCCGCATTGTTCCGACGGCTTCGGAAAGCAAAACGCTGACGATTTTCGTGCCGCGAAGGGCGACCATGCGGCCGAAATTACGTTCGAGTGCGAGTCTTGCCGCGTGGATGCCCAACCGAGTCCCCAGCACGCGATCGTAGGCCGTCGGGGTTCCCCCGCGCTGCAAGTGACCGAGCGTCACGACGCGAGTTTCGATTCCCGTTCGCTTCTCGATCTGATCGGCGATCACTTCGCCAATCCCACCGAGCCGCACGTGGCCAAAGTCGTCGATCTCCGTCGCGCGAGTTACGAAATCGGCCTCGTTCGGGAGCTTGGCGCCTTCGCTGACGACGATAATGCCGTACGGCTTTCCCCCCGCTCTCCGCCTTTTGAGAATCTCGACCATGCGATCGATGTCAACCACGGCTTCGGGTACCAGAATGTAATCGGCGGCCGAGGCGACGCCGGAATAACAAGCGATCCAGCCGGCGTGCCGTCCCATTGTCTCGATGACCATAATTCGGCGATGCGATTCGGCAGTCGTTTTGATCCGATCGATCGCCTCCATGACAATGTTGATGCACGTATCGAAGCCGAACGTGACATCGGTCGAACTCAGGTCGTTATCGATCGTCTTAGGGACCCCGACCGTTGTCAGCCCTCGATCGGCGAAAAGCTTGCTGGCGACGCCCAGCGTATCATCGCCGCCGATGGCGATCAGGGCATCCAACTCGAGCCGCTTGAAAGTCTGCACGAGACGTTCGACGTCATCGGGTTTTTTATACGGGTTGGTTCGAGAGGAGCCGAGAATTGTTCCGCCACGATCGATGATGCCATCGGTTATCTCAGGTGCCAGCTGTACGAAGTTTCCCTCGATGGCACCGCGCCAACCCTCGAGGAGGCCGATTGTTTCGCCGCCGCCGTTATGGATCGTGCGAACGATGGCTCGAATGACGGCGTTCAATCCGGGGCAATCTCCACCGCCGGTCAATACGCCCACTTTCATGACGGCCAGGTCCTTTCAATAAAGGTGGTATCGATTTGCCCGTCGATGAA
>CAYWOV010000507.1:0-327 GCA_964459965.1 uncultured Planctomycetaceae bacterium
CAATTTTGTGACCTCTAACGGGAGGCGAAACAGGGTGCCGAATGCGACAAGGAGCTTGCCGAAATGCGGCGTCTTCGTGTGAGCCGCAAGCGCGGCTTCATCCCGATAGACCTCGAAAAAAACAAGCTCGTCGCGTTTTTTCGCCGACCGATGGCATAGATAGATCAAAACGCCCGGCTCCTTCGCCTCGACCGCGGCGCAAAGATCTCTAAGTGCCTGCAGTCCCTTCTCTTCATTTGCCAGGTTGAGCTTGATCTTCGCGATTTGGGTGATGGCCTTTTCCTTTTCTGCTTCGGACGCCACCGCCAGACGATTGAAACCGATCGT
>CAYWOV010000507.1:337-3775 GCA_964459965.1 uncultured Planctomycetaceae bacterium
GATCGTCGCCAGGCCCGCACTAGCCGCACAAAACGATCTGCGTGTGAACAAATCTCTGGTACTGCTCATGATTTGATCCCCGGGTTGATGTTCTTGCTGCGTCTGGCTATTTGAGGTCAATCGTCACATGCTCGAGCGTGTCGGTGAACTTGAACGGTGACTCGTATTCTTCGGATACCGGCGTCCCGACGTCCATACCGACGTTAAACGTGTCGTCGATTGAGAGGACATTGGGGGCCGTTCTTCCAATCCGGCCCTCGCCGACCTGTCGATCGTTGATGAAGAGTTTGCCAAGACCACCGCTGCCGCGGGAGCTGTTGTCAGCGGTGAAGTCGTACCGAAGCTTTGACTTGCCGAGCGGCACGCTGGCGTTGGAGCGAATTGTATAGCGAGCCATGTTGAGAAAATTGTAGCAAAGCGTGAGCTTGCCGTTTTTGATGTAGAAGCTGTAGCCGCCAAATCGGCCCCCTTCCGCCACCAGCACCCCCTCTGCTTCCGGCTTGTGGAGATTGACGATCGCCGTGATCGAGCTGGAACGGCCTTTCGTATTCGGCGCGCACGCCTCCGGGAGGATAATTCCGGGATAGAACCGGGCCGTCGTGCGGCCGGGCGCCACTTCGGGCTGAGCATTGAAGAGCAGTCGGCCAAAAGTGCGATCGTCGATTGGAAGGACTTGATACTTGGCGGCTTCGATCCAAAACATGCTCTGAAGAGCGTGTAATTTTTTCGGATTCGTTTTTGCCAGATCGGTCGCCTCGCTGAAGTCTTCATCGAGGTTGTAGAGCTCCCAAGGCTCATCGTCGACATCCAAACCGCTGCCGAAGGGGAACCCCGCCCAGGGGATGCGGCCATGGAATGCCGCTGCGACCCAGCCATCGTGATAAAGGGCGCGGCTTCCGAGCATCTCGAAATACTGAGTCGCGTGTCGGCCTTTGGCCTGCGGATCGTCAAACGTATAGACGAAGCTAACGCCCTCGATCGGCTTTTGCGCAATTCCGTTGACTTCGGCCGGCGGCCGGATGCCGATCGCCTCATAGATCGTGGGCGCGAGGTCGACCACATGATGGAATTGGCTGCGCAAACCTCCGCGGTCCTTGATCCGCTTCGGCCACGAGATGACCAGCGGATTGCGCGTGCCCCCGAAATGCGAAGCGATTTGTTTCGTCCACTGAAACGGCGTGTTTCCGGCATGGGCCCAGCCGACCGGATAATTGTTATAGGCCAGCGGCCCGCCGAGCTGATCGATTAGTTTTCGGCTCGACTCCGCCGAATCGAGGATGCCGTTGAACAATTTGCCTTCGTTGTTCGTCCCCGTGAGTCCTCCCTCAGGACTGGCCCCATTGTCACCTACGATATAGACGACGATTGTGTTGTCGAGTTCTCCCAACTCGCCAATGGCATCGATCACGCGGCCAATCTCATGGTCGGTGTAAGCCAAATACCCGGCGAACACTTCCTGCATGCGGGCATAAAGCCGTTTGTCCTTCCCGCTCAAGGTATCCCAGGCTGGGATCGATTTCGGACGCGGAGTCAGGATTGTGTTCGCGGGCACGATGCCCAACTGCTTTTGGCGGGCAAGCGTCTCTTCACGAACTTTGTCCCACCCTTGGTCAAATTGACCCTTGAATCGGTCGATCCAAGCCTTGGGCGCCTGGTGAGGCGCATGCGTCGCACCCGGTGCGAAGTAGACGAAGAATGGCTTACCGGGCTCGGTCGCCTTTTGGGTGCGAATCCAGTCGATTGCACGGTTCGTCATGTCGGCCAGGAGGTGATATCCGGGTTCGGCCGGCGGCGGGATCCGCTTGGTATTTTCGACGAGAGACGGAGCCCATTGGTTCGTGTCGCCGCCTAAGAAACCGTAGAAATACTCAAATCCCAAACAAGTGGGCCAACGGTCGAAGGGGCCGGTGGGCCCTGTCTCCCAAGGCGGCGTGTTGTGCCATTTGCCGAAAGCTGCCGTGTTGTACCCGTTCCCTTTGAGAACTTGTGACACGAGCGCGGCGCTCGGGGGAAGAATTGCATCGTAGCCGGGAAAACCGGTCGCAAGCTCGGTGATCATCCCCGTGCCTGCCGAGTGGTGATTGCGTCCGGTCAAAAGGGCGGCGCGAGTCGGCGAGCACAGGGCCGTGGTGTGAAATCGATTGTAGCGCAGGCCGTTTTTCGCAAGCCGCTCCAGCGTCGGCGTCGGAATCGGACCACCAAAGGTGCTCGGATGGCCGAAGCCCGTGTCATCCGTCATGATAATCACGACGTTCGGCGCATTTTTCGGCGCCCGGATCGGCTGGGGGAAATCTGGTTTTGACTCCCGAATCGTCCGTCCGATGACGCCTTTGAATTCGGCCGGAAACGGCGGAAGTCGTGTGGGCGAATCGGCAGCGCGCACGGCGTTCGGATGGCCGAAAATCGTCCCCGCCGCAAGGCATGCCCAAAACACAACCGCCGCCCATCGCGCGATGGATTTGCTTGGCTTTCCAGGTGAGGGCATCTGATTCCCAATCAAGGTGACTCGTCGAACGCAACTGCCGCGAAAAGTGAGTTGGCTGGGCCGCAAAACCGCTTGATCCCAAGGTACGGCAGTCAGCATGGTGGATCAACGACTCGGCACGCTGGTCTCCAACTGTTGCTGGATGAACAGGCCACTTCGCTTTCAACGACGGCACAGGCGACGGCCTCGCCGCAGTCATCGCGCGGTACTCCGCCACTTGAATCCAGTCGACTACCCTCCGTCGATTGCTCTTGACGACCTGCTACTCCGGTAGTAGATCTATACGCACAGGACTGAGGACTAAAGATCGGCCGTCCCGAGCGATCGAGGAAGTCTGCATGAAGGAAAAACATCATCTGGCCGCGCTGCAGTTGGCCATCATGCAAGTCTTGTGGGAACGCGGCGAGGCGACGGTCGCGTGCGTCCGCAAAGCGCTCAACAAGACGAGGCCGCTCGCCCACACCACGATCGGCACCATGCTGGCAAAGATGGAGCGCAATGGACAGGTGCATCATCGCGCCCAAGGCAAGTTCAACATCTATCGACCGGCGATCCAGCAACAGAACGTGCGGCGATCGATGGTGTCCAACCTCGCCGCGAGCCTTTTCGCCGGCGACGTGACCCAAATGGTCAGCCACCTGCTCGACGGCCGCGAAGTCTCGAGGGAAGAGCTGGCCCGCTTGAAGTCGCTCATCCGGCAAAAGGAGGCAGAACACGATGGCAAATGACGTTCGGTTGATTGCCATCGCGATGCTGACTTTCGTCACAACGTATTGGCTGCATTCCACGCTCCTGTTGGGGGCGACCTGGATTTTCGTCCGAACCTGTCGTGTGCGGAGCGAAGTGCTGCGCGAGCGTCTCTGGAAGATAGCCGCAGTGATCCCGCTCTTCACCGCGCCGCTGGAGCTCACGCTCCATCTTTCGCAACCCGTCGCGCAGATCGCATTGGATCG
>CAYWOV010000508.1:0-3775 GCA_964459965.1 uncultured Planctomycetaceae bacterium
TGGCCGCCCGGGTGGAAGTCGTGGGCACTTTGCCGGAACCGCCCGACCCGGCGATCGAACTGATCCCGCGGCGCCCGGCCCCGTCGCGGTCGACGGAAACCTGGTTCGACGGACAACCGACTCCGACCCCAATTTTCCTTCGGGAAAAGATTCATCCGGGAGACGAGTTCGAAGGACCGGCGATCGTCTGCGAGCCGACGTCGACTGTCGTCGTCGATCCCGGGTTTCGTGTGACCGTTTTGTCGCGTGGGGAATTGCTGATTGAGGATGTGGCGCGCGAGCGACCGAGCGGCGTGTCGAGCGAAGCGGATCCCGTGCAGCTCGAAATCTTCAACAATTTATTCGCCTCGATCGCCGAGCAAATGGGCGTCACGCTGCAGCGGACGTCCGTCTCGACCAATGTGAAAGAACGTCTCGACTTCAGTTGCGCCCTCTTCTCCTCCGCCGGTGAATTGGTCGTCAACGCCCCGCATATTCCGGTGCACCTGGGCGCGATGGGCGAGACGGTTAAGCAAATCTTAGCCGCAAACCCCAACATGGTTTCGGGCGACGTCTTCGTCACCAATGATCCTTACCGCGGCGGATCCCATTTGCCCGACGTGACCCTTGTCACTCCGGTCCACGATCCGTCGACTGGCCGATTGCTGTTCGTGACCGCGAGCCGCGCTCATCACGCCGAAATCGGAGGAACCGTCCCAGGCAGCATGCCCCCCTTTTCCAAGCGTCTGGGCGAAGAGGGCGTGTTGATCAGCAATTTCAAGCTCGTGGAGAGCGGCAACTCGCGAGAGGACGATCTGCGTCGGTTGCTACTTGCGGGACCGTATCCGACAAGAAACGTCGAAGACAACATGGCGGACATTGCGGCTCAGGTGGCGGCCAACGCACTGGGAGTGCGACTGCTCCGCGAATTAGTGGATCGATATTCGCTGCCCGTCGTCACGGCGTACATGGACCATATTCAGCGGGCCGCCGCACAAAAAATGCGGATGGCTCTCGCCCGTTTCCCAGACGGAACCTACTCGCGGATTGATCATCTGGATGACGGATCGCCAATTTCCGTCTCGATCGTCAAGCGGGGGGAACGGGCCGTCGTCGACTTCACGGGAACGGGACCGGTCCTCGCTTCCAACCTCAACGCGAATCGAGCAATCGTCACGGCCGCGGTGCTCTACGTTTTTCGGTGTTTGATCGGCGAGGATATTCCACTCAACAGCGGGGTCCTCGAACCTGTGGAGATTATTTTGCCCGAATGCCTGCTCAACCCGCATCCTGCCGCCGATCCAAGTCAGTCTCCGGCGGTTGTGGGCGGAAACGTGGAAACCTCACAGCGCGTTGTCGACACTCTCTTGGGCGCGCTGGGAGTAGCGGCGGCCAGCCAGGGGACGATGAACAATCTGACATTTGGCGATCAGAGTTTCGGTTATTATGAGACAATTTGCGGCGGCAGCGGGGCGACGCCCGATTGCGACGGCGCCGATGCCGTCCACACCCACATGACGAACACCCGACTCACCGATCCCGAAATCATCGAACGCCGCTATCCGGTACGAATCCATGAGTTCTGCATTCGTCCCAATTCCGGCGGCCCGGGCCGGCACCGCGGGGGCAATGGCGTCGTCCGGAAAATCGAATTCCTGCGGCCGCTTGTCGTCTCCATGCTGTCAGAACGCCGCGGTCTGTTTGCACCCTTCGGCCTCGAGGGAGGCGAACACGGAGCACTCGGCCGCAACACGCTTCGGCCCGCCGGCACCGCTCAAATTCAGGATCTGGGCGGGAAGTTTGCCATCGAAGCTGCTGCGGGTGACGTGCTTACGATCGAAACGCCCGGCGGTGGTGGATTCGGATTGCCCGGTCTTCCCTCGTCGGCGAAGTAGAACTTAGGTTATGCTTCTGCCGAACGACAAACGCGAACGAAACGCCCTGGAGAGAAGCCATGCCGGCCAACAGGAAAGAGGAAGTTGACGCTGCCATCAAGGATGTCGATTTCGCCAAGAACAAATATCAGATCGAACTCGATACGACGGCGGGCAGAATCACGCTCGACCTCAATGCCGATGTGGCACCGGGGCACTGTAAGAACATGATCGGCCTCGCCAAGATCGGCTATTACGACGGCGTTTTGTTCCATCGAATCATCAAGGGATTCATGATCCAAGGCGGCTGCCCACTGGGCACGGGCACCGGCGGCCCAGGCTACAACATTAAGGCCGAATTCAACACAACCCCGCACGAGGCGGGCGTTTTGTCCATGGCCCGCACCAGCGATCCGAACTCGGCGGGCTCGCAGTTCTTCATTTGTTTGGGCCGCCACACGCACCTCGATCGACAATACACGGCCTTCGGCAAGACGGCGGACGAGGCCAGCCTGGCCGTCGTTCGAAAAATCGGCGAAATGAAAACCGACAGCGATCGCCCGGTGAGCGACGTGACAATCAAAACAGCCCGCGTCGTCACGAAGGCGAAGTAATTATTCGGTCCACGGACGGGCCCGGACGATGTGAATATTAGCGACATGTCCGAGCGCTCAGCACTTACCTCGGGAACCTCAGTCCGCGAGGCCTGCCGGCATGGCCGGTTCGACGGTCAGACTTCCGGTCTTGCCCCGGGTTTTGCGCAGGCGAATTTGGTTGTGATTCCAGCCGAGTCGGCGAACGATTTTCATGAATTCTGCCGTTGTAATCCGAAGCCCTGCCCTCTTCTGGACGTGTCGGAGCCGGGGAATTTCGTGCCAAGTCGCGTCGCGGCGAGTGCCGATTTGCGGACTGACCTGCCGCGCTATCGCATTTGGAAGAACGGCGAGTTGGCGGACGAGGTGACCGACATCCGTGCTATTTGGCAGGACGATTTCGTCAGTTTTTTGATCGGCTGCTCGTTCACTTTCGAGGCACCCCTGCTCAGTGCCGGTGTCCCGGTCCGACACCTCGAATTGGGCGTGAACGTTTCCATGTATCGCACGAATCGGCCGTGTACTCCGTCCGGCGTATTTAGGGGTCCCCTGGTCGTCTCCATGCGTCCGATGAAGCCGGCGGACGCGATTCGGGCGGTGGAGATCACCTCGCGATACCCGGATGTGCACGGGTCGCCGATCCATCTTGGCTTCCCGCAGCAGCTTGGAATCAGCGACCTCTCGCGTCCCGACTACGGCGACGCCGTGCCGATCTACGACGACGAGTTTCCGGTTTTTTGGGCGTGTGGCGTGACCCCGCAAGCGGTGCTTCACGCCGCCAAGCTGCCGCTGGCCATTACGCACAGTCCCGGCTGCATGTTCGTGACGGACATCCGGGACGAAGCCCTGCAAAGAGCTTAGATCGCAGCCGCGTCTCTACGGCGAGTTTCAATTTGCTGTTGGATGCAAAAGGCCTCCGCCGACTTTTTTGGCTTTTTTGGGGCATAAAAAAAGGCGCGACCACCCCAAAAAAGTCCGCATCGCATTCTGACCTTCGCACGCCTGACCGCAAGCGGCACCAATGTACCAACTCTTAGTACACTGATCGTGAACGAGACACAAAACGTGCGTACAATTCAGCTAGCAAGGAGCCGGCGACAAGTAGTGCGGATCGCCATCGAGCGGGGGGCGTCAGCCCCTGAGGTACGGGCGCGACGTGTATCGCAACCCCGCCCCATCACGCCGCGCGCAAGTCGCCAACACAGTTCCGACCCGGTGCTCGCCTTGCGCGCCAAGTTTTGCGGCGAACTGCCACCAGTCCGCGAGCGCCCCTACTCCGTCCAACAAAAGCCAAGATGCCCGATCTCAACTTCCGCACTTTGACCCAAG
>CAYWOV010000509.1:0-3769 GCA_964459965.1 uncultured Planctomycetaceae bacterium
CGCTCAGAAGCGCAAATCGCTCGATCGGTTCAAGTCGGTTTATAGCATTTTCATCAGCCGCATCGACGTCTATACGAAGGAGCACCTTCCCGATTTGTCGCCCGCCGCGCAGGGACTGGTCGGCATCGTGAACGCCAAGCGGCTCTGGCGCGAAAACAACGAATTCTGGAAGGATAAAAAGCTTCCACTCTCCGAGGAGTTCATCTTCGCCAGCACGGGGACCAAGGATAAATCCGATCCGCCGGACAAGTACGTCTCAGCTTTGGCCGGCTCGGACATCCAGACGAATCCGCCGGCGACCAACGAGGCGATCCAGAAGATGACGGGGAAGACGTTCACTCGCATGGTTGACCAACTTCCACCCAAAGCCGTCCTCGACGAAATCGATAAGAAGGTCGATTTTCAAAAACTCGAAACCGTCCTGATGGATGAAGGCACGAGAAAATTTGCCGATCCGCACAAGAAACTCTTGGCACAGATCGCGCAGAAGCGATCGTCCTTAGCTCCCACGGGACGCTAAGCCGATTTCAAAGAACGATTTTCATTTCGGGTGCCACTGGCGGGAGCTTTGGCCCGCCAGTGCCTTTTTCGGGACGACGGGCTGAAGAACACTGGCGGCCCAAAGCCTCCGCCGTCGCACCCAAACTAACCAGCGGCAACAAGAAGTATGGCCAGAATCGAGACGCATTCGACGACGATCCTCAGCGTCCGCTGGCAAGGAAAGGTAGCCCTGGGCGGGGATGGGCAGGTTTCGTACGGCAACACGATCATGAAGGCGGATACCCGCAAGATCCGCTGGATTCTCGACAATAAAGTTCTCGTCGGCTTTGCCGGTTCGACGGCCGACGCGTTTGCCCTCTTGGAGCGATTCGAAGCACGGGCCAAGGACTACCCCGGCAACATCGTTCGAGCGGCGACGGAGCTGGCCCGCGACTGGCGGACCGACCGCATGCTGCGGCGACTCGAAGCGATGATGGTTGTGATCAACGACGAGCACAGCCTGCTGATTACCGGCCAGGGTGACGTCGTCCAGCCTTCGGACGGGATTATCGGCATCGGCTCCGGCGGGACCTATGCGCTGGCGGCGGCCCGGGCCTTGATGAACAACACCAAGCTCGCCGCGGCCGAGATTGTGCGCCGGGCTCTGCTGATCGCCTCGGAGATCGACGTTTACACCAATGCCAATCTGATCGTGGAGGAAATGAAGTGTTCGAAATGACGCCGCGCGAGATCGTGGCCGAGCTCGACAAACACATTGTCGGGCAGGACGCCGCCAAGCGGGCGGTCGCCATCGCGCTGCGGAACCGGTGGCGCTGGCAGCAGCTTCCCGACGAGGTCCGCAAGGAAGTCACACCGAAGAACATCATCATGATCGGCCCCACTGGCGTCGGCAAAACCGAGATCACACGGCGGCTGGCGAGCCTGATGGGCGCCCCGTTCGTCAAGGTCGAGGCGTCACGCTACACCGAGGTCGGCTATTACGGACGCGACGTGGAGAGCATTATCCGCGACCTCGTCGAGGCGGCGGCCAATCTCGTCCGCAATAGGAAGCGAGCCGAGGTCGAAGCCCAAGCCACCGAGCGAGTCGAGGACCGGCTGCTCGAATTACTGCTCCCTTCGTCCAACGGACAACTGCTGGAAGATGCGGCCGAGACGACTCCTCACTCCGAAACAAGCCCGTCCGAAAGTGCGCAGCGGCGGGAACGCACCCGAGAGAAATTTCGCGCCAAGCTTCGCGAGGGAGAGCTGGAAGACCGCTCCATCGAACTGACCGTGGAGCACCGCGGCAGCCCCGTGCAGATCTTCTCCAACATGGGCATGGAGCAGATGGATCTCGACCTGCAGGGTATGCTCGAGAAGATCATGCCCCGCCAAAGCACCAAGCGGCAACTGAAAGTGCGGGAAGCTCGCCGCGTGTTGCTCGACCAGGAGATCGAGAGCCTGGTCGACAAGGATGCCGTCAACGAAGAAGCCGTGCGGCTGGCCGAGCGGGCCGGCGTGGTCTTTATCGACGAGATCGACAAAGTCTGCGGACCCGAGGAATCTCGTGGCCCCGACGTCAGCCGCCAAGGCGTGCAGCGCGACTTGTTGCCCATCGTCGAGGGGACGACCGTGCAGACCCGTTACGGCGCCCTCAAGACAGACCATATTCTGTTCATTGCGGCAGGCGCTTTCCACAAGTCGAAGCCCTCCGACCTGATGCCCGAATTGCAGGGCCGATTTCCCATCCGTGTCGAGCTGAAGGACCTGACGCGGGACGATTTCGTGCGGATCCTCACCGAACCGGCGACCTCGCTCACCCGGCAGTACGAACTGTTGCTGTCGATGGATGGCGTGAAGCTCAAATTCAAGAAGGACGGGGTGGAAACGCTCGCGGACATCGCGTATCACGTCAATCAGACCACGCAGAATATCGGCGCCCGCCGGCTCTACACGCTCCTGGAGCGGCTGCTGGAAGACGTGAGCTATCAGGCACCCGACGCGTCGAAAAAGAGTATCGTCATCGACGGGGCGTACGTGAAGGACAAGCTCGACGCCATCACGCGCAACGAGGATCTGACGAAGTTCATCCTTTGAACGAGGCGATGATGCCCGAACCGGATGACGCCCCTTTGCCCGCTGACTCGTCGGGACCGCCCGAGGCATCGAGACCGCCCAAGGCCAGCTCGACCGCCGTCTTGATCCGCGAGGCTGACAGGATGCGGACGGGAATCGATGCCGCCATCCTCACGGTCTCCACCGGCACTTTATCCCTCTCGACTCGAGGCAAATTCTCGCTCGACGAACAGGTCAAAATCCGGCTGCGAAATGTGGTCCAGCGATTTAAGACAGAGACCCGCGGCCTCGTCAAGAAAATTGAGCCCTGCGACGATGGTTCCGCGACTCTCGACATCGAGCTGTTAACTCGGCTCTCCGCTCTGGATGTGTCCCTCGTGAAAATGGGAATTGCCTCGCCACAGTCTGGTTCCCGCTCAAAATGGGTTTGACGGATCACAATGGCCATCGATGTTACCAAGCCGGACCCCACGAACATTTTCAATTTGCTTTTCGCCTTTCGTCAGTCGAAGACGATGTTCGAGGCGGTCGCACTAGGTGTCTTCGATGCACTAGCGGACGGCCCGAAGACGCTGGCTGAATTGGCGAATCAGTTCGGCGCCCAGAGCGAGGCGCTGGAACAACTCCTCGACGCGTGTGTCGGGATGGAGCTTTTGAGCCATTGCGAGAAGCGGTACGCCAATACTCTGGCGGCGACTGCCTATCTCACTTCGCAAAGCCCGGACAGGCTGACCGGCTACATTCACTATTCGAACGACGTCATGTGGACTCTGTGGGCCCATCTGAAAGACGCGGTCAAAGAAGGGAGCAACCGCTGGAAGCAGGCGTACGGTTGGGACGGTCCGATCTTCTCGCACTTCTTCCGCTCGGAGGAAGCGCGGCGGGAGTTCCTGATGGGGATGCACGGCTTTGGGCGGATCAGCTCGCCCTATGTCGCGGCGGCCTTCGACCTGAGCTGGTTTCGCCGCCTGGTCGATCTGGGAGGCGCGACGGGCCACTTTGCAATCGCCGCGTGTGAGAGATACCCGCAATTGGAGGCAATCGTCTTTGATCTGCCGGAAGCGATGCCGCTCGCGCAAGAAATCGTCGGGGCCTCGCCGGTCAGCCGGCGCATCATTCTCGCGCCGGGCGACTTCTTCCACGACACTCTGCCCGAGGGAGACTTGTTCGCGCTCGGCCGCATTTTGCACGACTGGTCCGAAGACAAAGTTTT
>CAYWOV010000510.1:0-3767 GCA_964459965.1 uncultured Planctomycetaceae bacterium
GCCCCAGCAAGCGCTCGGCGTTTTGCTGTGCGTCGGCAATTTCGCCGCCGCGAACGACCAATTGATCCTTCACCGCAAGCATTCCCTCAACGATTGACGTGGCCAGGTCGACGTCGCTCGTCTTATCCACGATTTGGCTCTTGATATTGATGAGCTGCTGTGCCCGCGCGTCGGCGATCGGCAAATCGGTGGTTTGCGACAGAATCTGCGACTTCAGGTTCGCCATTTGCCCCAGCGCGGACTCCGCGGCCCCGGTGTCGGCGGCCTCGGCGATGACGTTCCGCTTGAGTGCAGCGAGCCTGTTGACCGCGTCAACCGCATCGTCGGCCGTCGCGTTCTGGTCGATGATCTGCTTTTGCAGATCCACAATCGCGGTCAGCACCTTGGTGGCCGGTTCCGTTAAGTCGCGATAGTGCAGCACGGTCCGCTGAAGCGTATCCAGCTTCTCGATGGAGGCCAAAGCTTCGGTCGCCTTTTGCGACTCGGTCGTCATCTCCTCGCGGAACTGGCGTAAGGCCGCGAGTGAGTGCCGTGCCTCTTCGAATGCGACCTCCTGGGCCTTCAGTCCCGTGAGAAGGTCGTTCGTGCTGCGGACCTGATCCCGTTCACCGACAAGCAGCTGGACCTGAGACTGCATGCCGACAACTTCTCGTTGAAGCTCTTCCATGCGGTCTTTGAGCGGCCGAACAATGCTCAAATTGACGGCGAGAACGGTGGCCGCAAGAATCGCTGCCAAGAGCTTCAGCGCGTCTTCGACCGCCATGCCGTTGCCTTGGCGGGTCGTCCTCTGATTAGTGAACAAGGGCTTCCTCCATCCCGGTAAGGCGATTCAATGGCCGCGGCAATTTCTGCCGGGGCAACGTCTATTACATCTTGTGCAAGGTGCGAACTATTCTCAGTATCGCCATTTTGCCGCAGTGGCATTTTGGAAAAATGGGGCGTCTATGAACGACCCGGCCCGTGCGAACGTCCGACGCGCGTTAGAATCGGTCCCGCAACGGTTAAGACGATTTTTTCGACAATGCCGCGAATGGAGTTCGAAATGCCCGACGGGAGCGACGCCAAGCTGTTTTTGCATAAGCACACGCGCCGCGAGTTTCGCGAGCGCATGCAGGCGGGAGAGCTGCAAGGCTGCATCATCCCGGTCGCGGCGACCGAGCAGCATCTCGAGCACTTAGCAATGGAGCACGATTGGCGTAGCGTGCTGCACATTTCCGGCGAAGTCGCTCGCAAGCTGATGCCGCGTGTCGTCGTCTCGCCTGCCATGAATATTGGAATCAGCGAGCATCACATGCGGCACCCGGGGACGCTCTCGGCGATGCCAGGGAGTTGGCTGGGCGTTCTTCACGATGCGATCCGCAGCATGCATCATGCTGGATTCAAGAACATCCTCGTCCTCAACGGCCACGGCGGCAATATTGCGCCTTGCACCGGAGTTTGGGGGCAATTCCAGCAGCGGTTCGAGATCAATCTCCAGTTTCACTCTTACTGGGATTTCCTGCCGCAGAGCGTGGCGATGGCACAACTCAAGACGGGCCGCTCTCCGGGACATGCTCAGGAATTCGAGACCGCCTTTGCCCTGGCGGCTTTTCCAGAAAACGTGCGCCGCGAGGCGATGCTCGATCAGCCTGACAAAGAGCCGCTGCAGGCGACGGCCGAAGCCGGTTGCGTCATGATTGCCGCGATCGTTGACGAAGTGGCACACCACCTGCGGGGAATGCTCGACGGCACTAACATCGCAGCGATCCCGCCATTTCACCCGTGAAGCCGACGCTGGTGCGTCATCAAAAAAGAAACGGCACGCTTCCGCGTGCCGTCGCATAGACTGATCTGTAAACGCCGACTTTTGGCCCTATTGTGCGGCCAGGTTCCGATTTGCCTGCCAGACATTGGCCGCGGCCCGTGCACGCAGGTACGGATCAGAGCTGTCGGCACCCGCGGCCGCGACCGGGGCGCCAGACGTCTGGGGCACCGGGGCAAGCATCGGCTGCTGCTGGCCGACCGGGGCTGCAACCATCGATTGGAGCGGCATACCAGCCGGTGCGGCCTGCGACATATACGGACCCGGCACTCCGCAGCCTGGAGCGACCGGCGGACAACACGGACACGGATTGCACGGCGGCTTGATAAAGGTGTGTGTCTCCGGACAGTAGCGCACGCGATATTCGGGAACAATCTGCGTCATCACCTGCGGCACCCGCTGGTTGACCGTATAAGGCACCGTTCGGCAACAAACTTGCTGATGGTATTCGACACGCGGCACTTGCTTGGTGACGACCCTGGGACACCAAACCATCTTGTAACAGCCTTCGTCGCACGTGACACAGTCAACCTTCGTGACCGGGACCGTGACGCAATACGGCTCCTGGCGGTAACACGTGCGGCACACGTCGTGATACGTCACAACGGGCTGCTGGTGGTAACAGGTGTCGCAAACCGGCTTGTACGTCGTGCAGGTGCAGACATCGGGCGGCGGTGGCGGCGCACAGCAAGTCACCGGCGGAGCGCAGCACGTCACAGGCGCACACGGCGCCGGACAATTGCACCCGGGTCCTTGAGCGAGCAGTGTCCCCGGCTGTGCCAGCCCCAGCGACAAGAGAATCAAACCGAATGAGGGCAGAGTTGCGCGAGACGGGCTGAACATCGATCGCTGCTCCTAAACAGAGTACCAAGTCGCTCCCAAGGTCAGCTTGCGGGGACCGACCCGTTAGTGCATGGGACGGGAGCTTCGATCGACCCGCCGATGCGGCAGCGCATCGTTAGTCCGACGAGTGCCCCCTCGGCTTTATCGACATAGCCGTCACGAGCGCTTTAATACAAATATTCCCTCTTCGAGGAATTTCCGGAATTTCCCTCAAGCTCTGCCAATCCCGCTCGGCGGCCGTCTTGGCGCATTCTGCTGTCACTCTTGCGGGTCGGGCTTGACTGGCGTCAAAATCAGCCGGGCAACGGCCGAATGCCGATGGGCCGTTCGACAGTCCGTGTCACCTATCAAGCCATTGAGGACCCCGACATGACCGCCAATGCGCCGGCCCCCGCGTCGATCGCACATACGGTTTATTTCACGCTGAAGGAGCCGTCCGCAGGCGCACAGCAAAAGCTCGTGGACGATTGCCGCCGTTACTTAAAGGAGATTCCGGGGATCGCGTTTTTTGCGGTCGGTCCGCGTGTCGCCGATCTCGAGCGGCCGGTCAACGTTCGCGATTTTCACATCGGATTGCACGTTGTCTTCAACAGCCGCAAAGCTCACGACGACTACCAGGTTGACGCACGCCATCAGCAGTTCATCGCGGAAAATAAGGAAACCTGGCAGCAAGTCCGCGTGTTCGACTGCGTCGTCGTCTAAGCAGCTCTGGATCGCTTGCACGCCGGTATTCTGAACGCGTAGTTTAAGGATGCGGAACGCGGTCCGTTTACTTGATCCAACTTCTCGCTTCGGGAGGTCTCGGCATGTCTCTCCTCCGACTGTTTGCGTTTGCCTGCGCGATTAGCCTTGCCGTGACGGCGCTTCCTGCGCAGGCCGGTTTGGACCAGGCGGCCAAGGGGAGCGAAGTCTCCATGCTCCAAGACGCCTACGTTCTCCTGTCGCAAGCGAATCACGACTACGACGGGCATCGCGTTCAGGCAATGAAGTCCGTTCACAAAGCCGCGATCATGCTTCGGGTGAACCTTCAAGCAAAGGGAGACGTTCACGAAGATCAGGGCTCGTCGGATGCCCAGCTTCAGAAGGCCCAAAAGATTCTCCAGCAGGCGCGGACGTTTGCCGC
>CAYWOV010000511.1:0-3761 GCA_964459965.1 uncultured Planctomycetaceae bacterium
GCGGACCTTTTGGCACGAGTTGGCCGGTGGAGGAATGCTTCGGCAAGGATGTCGTCTTGGTCGCGGGCGGAATTGGTTTAGCGCCGCTGCGTCCGGCGATTTACACTCTCCTTGCCAACCGACAGCGCTTCGGCGAGTTTACGCTGCTTTACGGGGCGCGCACTCCGGACGACCTGCTTTACACATGCGAATTCGACGACTGGAGAAAAAAGGGACTCACCGTGTTCACAACCGTAGACCGCGCGACGAGAGGTTGGCACGATCACGTGCGCCCGCACCCAGGTTGCGGCCAATTCCAATTTCCGTCGGAGCAGAACAAGGGAGCCTGGACTGGCAATGTGGGCGTGGTCACCTTGCTCCTGGAACGATTGCGTTTAGGGCGTCCCCGGGAAACGGTTCTGATAACGTGCGGTCCGGAAGTAATGATGTGGTACACCACTCAAACGGCACGTGGACTCGGGCTGTCCGAAACGAACCTGTGGATGTCCTGGGAACGCAATATGAACTGCGCCGTCGGGCTCTGTGGCCATTGCCAATTCGGGCCAAAATTCATTTGCAAGGACGGTCCGGTCTTCCGCTATGACCGCATTGCCCCCTTTCTGGAGGTCAAGAGTCTGTGAGCGCGTTGACGCAGCAAACGCTTCCGGCCATTACCCCAAAATTGCGATTGGCCGTCTTCAAGTTCGCCTCGTGCGACGGCTGCCAGCTGTCTCTCTTGGATTGCGAAGACGAGCTGGTGACGATCGCCTCGGCGGTCGAGATCGCCTATTTCCTCGAAGCGACCAGTAAAGTCGAGTTAGGGCCGTATGATATCGCGCTCGTCGAAGGCTCGATCACGACGCCGCACGACGCGCGGCGGATTCAAGATGTTCGCCGGCAATCGAAATTACTCGTCACGATTGGTGCCTGTGCCACGTCGGGCGGAATCCAGGCGCTCAGGAATTGGGCGGACCATGGAGACTTTCTCCGCTGCGTCTACGCCCGGCCGGACTATATCGAAACGTTGGCGACGTCGACGGCCATCGCCGATCATGTGCCGGTCGACTTCGAACTGCGCGGCTGTCCGATCAATCGATACCAACTCGTGGAAGTGTTGCAATCGCTGGCCGCCGGCCGCCGCCCACAGACGGCAACGTATAGCGTCTGTCTCGACTGCAAGCGGCGCGGCACAGTCTGCGTCACGGTCGCCCAGGGCATCCCCTGCCTCGGGCCCATCACACAGTCGGGCTGCGGAGCGATTTGTCCCTCGTACGATCGTGGGTGCTACGGCTGCTTTGGTCCGGCTGCGCAGCCCAATTGCAACAGCTTGTCGGATCATCTCATCAAAACCGGGACGGCGTCCGCCGCGCTTGTGCCGCTTCTACGAAACTACAACGCCGCCGCGCCCGCGTTTCGGGCAGAGAGCGACCGCTTGGAGCGGGCGGAAGCGTCGATCGCATCCGAAATCGATCGTGTGAAGGACGCCCATTGAAAGAGATTCGCACCATCAAGGTCGACGCGCTCAGCCGCGTGGAAGGGGAAGGCGGCCTGCACGTCCGTCTTCAGGGAGACACGGTCGAAGAGGTGCGATTGTCGATTTATGAGCCACCGCGGTTTTTCGAGGCGTTTCTACGAGGCCGGCCGCTAACCGAGGTGCCGGATATCGTGGCTCGCATTTGCGGCATTTGTCCGGTCGCTTATCAAATGAGTTGCGTGCATGCCCTGGAGCGAGCGCTGGAAATTACCATCCGGCCTGAAGTCCGTCGCTTGCGACGACTGCTTTATTGCGGCGAATGGATCGAAAGCCACGGGCTCCACATTCATCTCTTGCATGCTCCCGACTTCTTCGGTTGCAACAGCGGACTGGAGCTGGTCGAGCGCTGCCGCGACGAGTTTCAGCGGGGTCTGCGAATCAAAAAGCATGGCAACGAGCTTTTGGAAATGCTCGGCGGGCGGGCTATCCATCCGGTGAACGTTGCCGTCGGCGGGTTCTATCGTGCACCGCGGCGGGTCGATGTGGAACGCTTAATTCCGGACTTTGAATGGGGTCTTGAAGCAGCGGTCGAAATGACGCGTTGGGTGGCCGAGTTCGACTTTCCAAACTTCGAACGTGATTACGAAATGGTCTCGCTCTCGCATCCCGATGAGTATCCGATGAATGAAGGTCGGATTGTCTCGACCTCCGGGCTCTCGATCGACGTGAACGAATACGAAGAGCATTTCGAGGAGCGACAGGTCGAGCACAGCACGGCCCTGCATTCTGTTCGCAAGGAAGACGGAAGTTGCTATTTCGTCGGCCCACTGGCCCGTGTAAACCTCAATTTTGATCGGCTGTCGCCCCGCGCCAGGCAAGTCGCGGACGAGATCGGTTTTTCCGTCCCGTGCCTCAATCCCTTCAAGACGATCATCGCCCGCGGGTTAGAAGTCGTGCATGCCTACGAAGAAGCGCTCGATATCCTTCGCACCTATCGCCCGTTCAGCCCGTCGCGGACGGAACTGCGATTGAAGGCGGGGGAAGGTTGCGCGGCGACCGAGGCACCGAGGGGACTGATTTACCATCGCTTCGCGGTCAACGACGACGGCAAGGTGACGTTTGCGAAAATCGTGCCTCCGACCTCCCAGAATCAAGGTCAAATTGAGGATGACTTGTGCGAGTGGATTTCCGCCATCTTGAACGAAAAAGAAGAACAGATGGCCCTCGATTGCGAGCGTCTGATCCGCTGCTACGATCCGTGCATCAGTTGTTCGACGCATTTTCTCAAGTTGACCGTCGATCGCAACGCGGCGATCGCGCCGCCCGGCCGACCTTGAACAACGGCTTTCCTTATGGGTTGCGGAAAGATTCATCTTTTTGTCGGCATCGGCAGTCCACACGGTGACGACCAGGCGGGCTGGATGATTGCGGATCAGTTGCGCTCGCACGTGGATTCGGTCAGCGACGTTGCGGTTCGCCTTGCCGGTGTCCCAATTGATCTTCTGGACTGGCTTGATGGACTCGATCATTTGCATCTTTGCGACGCGTGTCAAACCGGCGCGGCCACGGGTACGTTACGCCGTTGGGAATGGCCCATCACCGAGAATGATCGCTCAAACGACTCAATCGGCCCATGGCCAATCAGCGGCCTCGACGCCTTGCGATCCTCGGGAACTCACGATTGGGGAATCGGTCAAACCCTGCAGGTTGCCGAGCGGCTAAGGTGTCTCCCCCCAAGAGTGACGTTGTGGGGCGTCGAAGGACGACATTTCGGTCCCCAGGACTCCCTATCGGCGGAGATCGAGGCGGCGCTTTCGGCGATCGTCCGTGAGATCTTCGCCGATCTCTCCTGCCGAAACGGCACGGGATACCGGGCGAGACTTACAGACTGAAACGCATCATCAGCGCCGAGGTGGGTTGTGCCTCCTCAACTCGTCTCGCCGTCGCGGAGAAAGGCGGCAGCGTCTTCGGGCATTGTGGTATTGATGGCCATGCCGCTTCCAAGCTCGAACCCCGCCGGGGTTGAAACGCGCGGTAGGACGCGGATGTGCCAGAGAAAATACTCCTTGTCGTCGTTGCCCCGAGGCGCCATGTCGACCGTGAGATTGAAGGCGGGATCATCAAGCGCGTCGTAAAGTTTCAGCAAGACGGTCTTGAGTATCTCCGCCAGCGGGCGAATCTGTTCGGGCTGCATCGCGTCCCATGTGGCCTGCGCGCGCCGCGGAATAATCCACGTTTCAAAGGGAAGATGAGCCGCATACGGGACAAGGGCGACGAACTCGTCGTTCCCGGCGATGAGGCGCTGCTT
>CAYWOV010000512.1:0-3757 GCA_964459965.1 uncultured Planctomycetaceae bacterium
TGTGTCGCAGGGCAGGAACGTCTTTTGGATCTTTGCCGCCGCCTCGAGGTCGCGAGACATCCGGCCGTTGACACTCTCCAGTCGCGCGTTCGTCGCCTCCAACTCGGCCTGCACGCGGCGAAGTTTGAGATGCGTCTTGAGACGCGCGTGCAATTCTTCCATCTGACGTCGCAGAACCCAGGTGAACCCGGCGACGGCCGCCAATCCCATCAACGCGGCCAAAGCGCCGCTCGCGAGCGCACTCTGGTACGCGTGATCGTTCGCGGCCTTTCGTTCCCGCAGCAAGGTCTGCTCGCCCTGTTCCATTTGGGCGAGGATGGCACGGATCTCAACGATCCGACTCTTGACGGGGTCGGTCGAAGCGAGCTGACGAGCGGCCTCGAATTCCGGTCCCTTCCGCGGGGTGATCGTGCGGGTCAGCTCATCGCGTTTAGCCTGGACCAGCGCCTGCAGCCCGCGAATGCGGGATTGCTGATTGTCATTATCCGTGACCAGTCGCTGTAATCGCTCGATTTTCGCATCGAGCGCGGTAAGCGCCTCTTTGTACGGCTTGACGTCGTTCTCTCTCCCGGTGAGCAATCTTCGCCGTCCGCTTTCGGCATCCCTCAGCGCGGAAAGGAGCTCGTCAAGCGACTCCAGTACTTCATGCGTGTGGGCCACCCAAAAGGCGTCGACGTGCAGTTGGCGGGTATTTCGATACGCGATTCCAGAGTTGACGAGCAGCAGGGTCATGATCAGACCGAAGCCAATGATGTGCCATTTTCCAAAACCTCTATTCATTTGCACATCACCACCTCGACCCGGGCGAACGCAACGGTCCGACTGATCAGAACATGACGAACGGCCCTTGATCGCGCTGCAGCCAACGACCAGCGCCGAAAACTCACCGCCGTGCCGTTCCGCTGATTTTTCGAATCGGACGCCGCAATCAGACGACTAACGAACGGCCGCCGGCACGGGGCCAACGGACGATCGATTATTCTGCGGTCATTACGGCATACGTCCGAATTGTAGAGTGAATAACAAAAGTTTCCTTTAGAAGGCCTTAATTCCGCGGCGGCGGCACAAAATTCTCATTTGGCGTGTTGATTTCAGCGGCAAGCCGCCGCAATTAATTCCGGGGAGTCGTTGTCGGGGATTAACGACCGACGTCCCGTATGAAATTGTTCTCGGGACGGGACCAACGCGCGACGCGCTTTGAAGTGCCTCTGCACATCGGCCAGCCCTTGGATCTCGGCCTCCATGACGGCGTGCAGGCGTCGCACGCTCCATGCGGGAGTCATCATCGCTTTCTCCCAGGGGGTTCGCAGACCGTCACGATGGCGTAGCGCGCCGTCTTTCGCATCGGGTTATGAAACCGTGATGCGAAATATGCAAGGCCCTGTTTTGATGCTGAACCTGCTCCGCTTTCGCGAAATCGCCGACTATGCAGCCACACCCGAGTTGGCCCCCGAGAAACGGCCCTGAACGCCGCCCTTCAATTTGCCGCTAGCGGCCCCCAATTGCTCGACCGACTTGATCGAGGTACGTTAAACTCGAATCGCGCGCCGGCATGGCGGGCGCACCGCCGATCGAGACTGTTCACGGCGGATCGGCCTCTGGCAGACAGCGGCTAGGCGGAATTAACTCGCATGCGTCGCTTCGCTGACTCTTGGCATTTGCAGTACCCGCTGGCGGTGGTCTTGCTGATCACGGCCATCGCGGGTGCCGTGTTCCTGCAGCGAATCGCTCCCATGAAGGCGCTCGTCGACCGTCTTGTGCCGCCGCCGCAGCCTGTCGAGGGCCGCGTCGCTGTGACGAATTTCGAGCCGACCGATTCGGCAGCCGAAAGAGTCCTGGCAGCGGGACTGGCCCAAGCGAAACGAGAGGGCAAGCGAGTCTTCTTTCACGCCAGCGGCTCGCAATGCGAGCCCTGCCGGCGTCTCAATCGTTTCCTGGAAGAAAATCGCGATCTTTTTCCAAGCGATTTTGTTAACGTGAAAGTTGACCTCGAAGACGCCGACTTCAAAAACTTCTCCAACGGCTTCGCCCTCCTGCTCCGCCTGCGCAAAGGCAAATACGACGGCGTGCCATGGATCGCGATCCTTGAACCCGACGGCCAAATCGTGGCCACTTCCGATCTTCCGTCCGGCAAAAACGCGGGCTTCTCCGAGGGCCCCGAAGGCATCCGGAATTTCATGGGGATGCTGCGCAAAGGTATCAAGCGAACGACCTCCAAGCAGCTGGCGACGATCGAGGACAGGGTTGAGTCCGATTAGCTGCAAATCATTGTCGCGTCTCCACGGGCCTTCGCCCCTCGACACCCGAGTCGGGCGACGACGTGCGCCGCCATTCCGCGCCGCCTCCGCTTCGGGGTCGCGGCCTCTGGACATCGCGAGCAGGATGTACAAGTGGTTTTTGGCGAAGGAGAAGTCATGGCTGAGGAATTTGTGCGTCGGAGACACGCCGCCCAGCACCTCGTTGCAGGGCGGCGGGCTTTGCTCCAACCGGCCCGTTCCGATTTGATCCACATCGGCTCCCGGCGGTGGTTCTTGCAGGCCGGCCTTGCGGGAATCGCCGGCCTGTCGCTGCCCGACATGCTGCAGTGCCGAGCCCAAGCCGCTTCGAAGAATCGATCGCAGGGGCGGGCCGTGATTCTCTTCTGGCTGTCCGGCGGTCCCAGCCATCTGGACACGTGGGATCCCAAGCCCGAGGCGCCCGTCGAAGTGCGCGGGCCCTTCGCCACGATCGCCACGAAAGTCCCCGGCGTCCGCTTTTGCGAGCACCTGCCGCTGCAGGCCAGCATTCTCGATCGGCTGGCAGTCCTTCGGGCGGTCGATTGTCGCGACAGCAACGATCACCACTGTGCCGTTATGCAATCGGGCAATTCCCAGGCATTGAAGGATCTGAAACCCTCTTTTGCCGGACCCCTGGAGGGGCGCTGCCCATCCATGGGCTCGGTCGCCGCCCGCTACCGTGGGGCGAACGACCCCGCGATGCCGGCCTTTATCGGCATGGCCGATCCGTCGTTGTCTCTGTGGAATGCCGATGTGTGGCGCTCCGGGCATTTGGGATCCGCCTACGATCCGATCCGGGAGACGGACCTGGTTGGCCGGTTGAACATGCCGAACGGCGTCAACGTGGCCCGCGCGCAAGATCGCGACGGACTTCGCCGCCAGTTCGACCGGCTGCGGAGCGACCTGGATGCCGGTCAGACCATGTCCCGCATGGACCAATATGGGCAACAAGCTTTGGAGATGGTCCTCTCCGGCAAGGCGCGGGAAGCCGTCGATCTCAACAAAGAGCCCGACCGGCTTCGCGACGACTACGGCCGCGACAGCTTTGGTGAAAAAGCACTCTTGGCACGGCGGCTGGTCGAGGCGGGCGTCACGTTCGTGGTTGTCAGCGGCCGGTTTGGCGTCTTCGACAATCACGGCGACGACGTCGTTTGGGGCGGTCTGCTCAAAGGGCTCAAGCCGCTCTATCCCAGCGTGGACCGCAGTCTCTTTGCGCTGATCAAGGATCTGGAGTCGCGCGGCCTGCTCGACAGTACGCTGGTGCTGATGATGGGCGAGTTTGGTCGGTCGCCGCAGCTCACGCCGACCGGCGGACGCGGCCACTGGACCAACTGCATGTCGGCATTAATCGCCGGCGGCGGGATCGCCCACGGCCAGGTGGTCGGCAGCACCAGCGGGGGTTACGACGTCAAAGACGGTCGAGTGATCCCCGCCGACATCGCGGCGACCGTTTTCCGCCACTTGCAAATCGATCTCAACTC
>CAYWOV010000513.1:0-3748 GCA_964459965.1 uncultured Planctomycetaceae bacterium
ATGCCGAGGATGCGTTCCCCGTCAGTGACCACAATGACATCAACCTCGCGCTCGGTACGGTTTCGCAGCAGACGCCGAAGGTCGTCCCGCTCAGGATAGGCGACGAACAACCCCCGATTTCGCCGGAAAATATGGCTGAACTGCTGACAGGCGAGTCCGACCACCGGCGTGTAAACGATCGGCGTCATTTCCTCGATGTGATCCAGCAGCAGTCTATAGAACAGGGTCTCGTTCGTGTCCTGCAGGGCCCGCAAGTAAATGTGCCGCTCGAGGTCGTCGGGCTTACGGCCGAACGCCTCATAGGCACGCGCGGATTGCTCATCAAGCGTTTCGATATGCGGCGGGAGCAGGCCGTGCAAGCCGAGCTTGTCCCGTTCTTCCTCCGTAAACGCGGTCCCATTATTCAGGACCTCCCGGTTGAGCAGCTCCATTCCTCGAACGCCGTCCGGAATCTGTTGGTCTTGCCGCTGTTGCGGATTCATCTCGTGCTCCATCTGCCGGACCATCAACCTGCGAACAATCTCGCGACTCGATTTGAGTGAAGCAGACGACTTGGGACTTCGTTGCCGACTACAAATTGCTGATCACCGAGCTGTCCATTGCGCCCTGCCCGGTGATGACCGTTTGGATAATTTCGAGGCCGCTCGTTGATACCGAGGGCGCCGAAACTTCGACGGAGGCCGATCTGAAATTACTCCACCAGGCTTGGGCCTCGGCTCGACTCCAGGGCGGATCCGGCTCGAGTTTCTCGAGCGCTTCGAGCAACACGGCGGCAGTCGCGGGCCGGTCCTCGCGTTTCTTTGCCAGGCAGCCGAGCAGCACTCGCTCGAATTCAGCGGAAACGGGCTTGCCCAGCCGTTGCGAGGGGAGTTCGGGCTGTTCTTGAATGTGCTTTCGGCACAGCTCCACTAATCCGTTCCCCGTAAACACCGGCGTGCCGGTGAGCAGGAAGTAGCCGACCGCCCCGACCGCGTAGATATCGGTCCGCACGTCGATCGTGTCGGGATGCGAGATGGCTTCGGGCGACATGTAACTGGGCGTGCCGGTCAACGTATGGCTCGCCGTGAGACGGTCGTCCTGGTCGCCGCCGAAGGCCTTGACCAGACCGAAGTCCAAAACTTTCACCAGGTCGCAAACGCCGCCGCGACACGTGAGGATCAAGTTGGCCGGCTTCACGTCGCGGTGAATCAGGCCGCTCGCGTGTGCTTCCGCCAGCGAGCCGGCCAATTGCCGCAGGAGATGCACGACTCGACCCTCGGGCAGCGCGCCGTATTCACTCACCAGGTCGTGGAAGGTGACGCCTTCCAAGTACTCCATCGCGTAATAGAAAACGCCATCGGACGTCCGGCCGTAATCGTAGACTGTGATCGTATTGGGGTGATTCAACTGGCTCGTGAGCTGGACCTCGCGCTCGAAGCGGGCGATGGAGTTGCTGCTCATTTTATCGGGATCGAGCAGTTTTACGGCGGTGGGCCGGCGAAGCATGGCGTGCCGTGCGCGATAGACCGAACCCATGCCGCCTGAGCCGATTTTATCCTCCAGCGTGTACTGGCCGAGACGCCGCGCTTCGAGGGTCGCCTTTTGAGCCGCCTGCTGCTGGCGAGAGGCGTAAACCATAAACGCAAAAATGCCGCCCGCGCTGAGCACCAGAAGGCCGAGCAGACCCAAGAACATGTTGCGGAGCAGATAGAGCGGCCGGAAGGCTTCGGCCGCATCAACTTTCGCCGCGATCCCGATCTCGAACTCCGGCAGCCAGCTCCAGGCGCCGACCGTGGGGACGCCGCGGTAATCGCGGTAACCAGCCACGTTGACGCCGTCTTCACCGGCGACCGCGGATTGAACGAGTGTCGTCAGCGGTTGGTCCGCTCGTTTGAGAGACGGACGCTCGCCGTCCGCCATGTTAACGCCCGGATCCCGCAGCTCGAGCGTCAGGATGGAGTGAGAGTCGGGCAGGTCGGCGAGAAGTCCCATCTGCTTCAGGTCGTCATCAAACCGGCTCTGGCTGAGCAGCATGCCCTTGTTGTCGAAGGCAAACGTCTCGCCGCTTTGTCCTAATCGGGCCGTCTGCAGAATCTCCGTGAATTCGGCCTCTGGACGGATTCGCAAGCTCAATGCGGCCAGCGCGTGCCCCTCTTTGTCGGGAACAACAGCACCCGCCACGATCGTGGGACGATCTGCCCCCAAAACTCCGTGCTCGTCCGGATACAAGAACGGACTGCGGAACGGTGGAGACACCATTGAGCCTTTTTCCAAAACCTTCTCCACCAAATCGCCTCGGTACCCGGTCAAGATCACGCCGATCGTCGCGTCTTGCGAAGAGGCGATTACTTTCCGTGACGGCGAAAACACAAAGTAGTCCGTGTAGCCGAACAATTTCATCCGCGGCAGGAGAAACGCCCGCAGCTCGGCCTGCCGCGGCGATTCCCGCAGTGCCGCATCGGAGTCCGCATGCGCCGCCAGTTCGGCAACCGCGGCCCGAACGCGGTCGGAAATAGCGAGCACCTTAGCGTTGGCCTCCTGCTCTTTCATCCACACGCGGAGGGCCGTCACGTCGGCATTGCGGATTGCCGTCAATTCGGCCGCGACCTGTTTCTGCATGACCCCTTCGACCGCCCGGTTGACCCACCACGCAATCGCCAACAGCAAAATGGCAGCAATCAACGGCCAGGTCCAAAGTTGACGGCGTAGAAATGTCCCGGTCACCTGAAACGACCGCGAATGCTGGCCGAACCGGCTGAACTTGCTGAGCGACGGTGAAGATTTGCTCATATGTATTACTTAGAGGCGGGGGTGGACCTGCGCCGGGTCGTTTTCTGCTGCCAACGATTCACGGCGGCCCGCCACAGGACATAATACGCTGGAAAAGCCAGCCAGCACACTGCTTGCGACCACAGCTGGGCCAGACTCCAGTAGGTCCCCGCCTGCCGGGCGGGACACTTTCTCACGGTCCGGCCGATTTCCCACGGCCCTCTGAGATCAGGTCGGAGAGCGCCGTCCTCTGCCTTCCCTGCGCGTCGAAATTCGCCGGATCGAGCCAGCGCTCGAACGCCGCTTTTCGCGACGGCCACTCGCGATCGAGCAATGAAAACCAAGCCGTGTCGCGGTTCCGACCCTTGATGATCATATGCTGTCGAAAAATCCCCTCGAAGGTAAATCCAAACCGCAGGGCCGCGCGGCGAGAAGGCTGGTTGAGCGCGTTGCACTTCCATTCGTAGCGCCGATAGCCCAGCTCCTCAAAAGCATGCCGCGCCATCAAGTACATCGCCTCGGTCGCACCGCGCGTGCGCTGGAGCACGGGCGAGAAGAGAATGGAGCCGACCTCAATCGACCGATGCGCGGGATGTATGTTGAGATAAGCCGCGTAACCGAGCGCTCGCTGCGATTCGTTGCCAATCACTGCGAAGAACAAATAGTCTTCCGACGTTGCCTTTCGCTCGAGTTCTAGGTCGAAGGCCGCCCGGTCGGAGTAGGGGCCGTCGAAGAGGTAAAGCCACAACGCCTCATTCTGGGCACCGCCAAGATTTGCCCACAGGTCGTCGCCGTGAAGCTTGGCGTCAAGCGGCGCCAGCGTGATGGACCGGCCCGCCAGCAGAACGCGCTGCGGTCGCCGGGCGGGCGAAGCATCGATCTTCTCGCCAATCGGCAGTTCGGCGGCACTCTCTGTCGGTCGGGTCATCTGGGTCGCTCCGCAAGGCACAGGGGAGTCCAACCCAGCTTAAGTCCACACCCGCGTCTGGCAAGTCACTAC
>CAYWOV010000514.1:0-3733 GCA_964459965.1 uncultured Planctomycetaceae bacterium
CCGTCGACGATGTGCCGCAGGAATTCGATGAAGGCCAACTGATTCTCGGCCTGGTTGATCTTGCGGCCAAAGAGCGCCGCTCGGCCGCCGTATTTGCGAACGTCATAAATCAATTGAAACGCATCCAGCGTCGTCCCCGCGCTTCCACCGAGCACTCCCACCACGATATGTGGGTCATAGGTGACAAGCTCTTCCAGGGCGCGCGGACCGTGATACACCATCTTGAGAAATACGGGCCGCCCTTTTGTCGCGACTCCGGCCAACGTCCGGGCGACGAGATCGTTCACAAAACCGGGCACGAGTTCCGGAGCGACGGCATTCGGCACATTCGGGTCGAAGACCTCGAGAAAATGCCGAAATCCAACGCGCTCCGCCTCCTCGCGGAAGAGCTTGTATTGTGCCAGAGTTTCGCGATCGAGTTCGCAGCGATTGTTGAACGTGATCGAATACAGCCCGAGATCCACGCCGCGTGAGCGCTCTTCGGGCCGGCAGTCGAGATGGCCGCATTGAATGTGGTCGAGCGCGGCGGACCGGAAGGGCCGCGCCGCTTCGAGATGGGACTTCCCTCCGCGCGGAATGTGCACATCGGTCGCGTCGTTGGCCCGTGCGGCCGGCGTAACGGGCGAGGCGTCAAACAGCCGTTCGTTGATGCAGAGCAATTCGCTCGTGCTGGCCGACATCAGCACGATATCGACAATTTGCTGCTTGGCCACCTCGCGGATCTGCTGCCGATATGCGGCCAGCGACTTGAACTTCAATTCGCTGTCATGCCGTTCCGGCGACCGCCCCGGCGCGCCCAAGCCGAACGCCATGTCGGCGTCCTTGGCGTCAGCGATGATGAACTCCTTCGACCCATGCGGGTCCGCATGAATCGAGCGGAGCTTGCGGTCGAGGGATTTTTCCATGCAATCAGCTAGAGGTTGAAGGACTTCGTCCTTCGTTATTTCAGCACTTTGTCGATCGTCTCCCGCAGCACCTTCGCGGAGTTCTGTAGACCCATCCGCTCCTTCGGCCACAGTTCGACCTCAACATGTCCCAAAATGCCCCCGCGCCCGACGACGGTCGGTACGGAAAGACAAACGTCGCGAATCTGATACGTACCGGACTGCAACGTCGACACGGGCAGGATCCGCCGGCTGTCGAGCGCGATGCTGTGGACCACTTCCGCGATCGACACGCCGACTGCGAAACCGGCGCCGGTTTTCTTCTTGATGACTTCGGCCCCGCTGCCTCTCGTCCGCTTTTCGACATCTTGAATCACGGTCGGCGAAACGCCGGGCCACTTGTCCAGCGGCAGACCGGCCACCTGGGCGGCCGACCAGATGGCAACCATGCTGTCGCCGTGCTCGCCCAGCATCATCGCCGAAACTTGCGTCGGCGGCACATTCAATTGCTGGGCCAGGATTCCTTGCAGCCGCGTGGTGTCGAGCATCGTTCCCAGGCCGAAGATGCGTTGCGGTCCAAGCGATAACTCCTTCACAGCCAGATACGTCAGCACGTCGACCGGATTGGAGACGACAAAGACCATCGCCTCTTTCTTCAAACCGTGCTTTTTCAGATCAGCCAGAATCCCGCGGAATAATCCCACGTTGCGGTTGATCAGATCGAGCCGGCTTTCGTCCGGTTTGCGACGAAGGCCCGCCGTGATCACGACAATATCCGCGTCGACGGCTTGCTCCGTGCCGCCCCCCGTAATCCGCTGATCGGCCACGAGCGAGCTGCCGTGCATTAAGTCGAGCGCCTGCCCGTCGGCCAGATCGCGGTTGACGTCGACCAGGGCAATTTCGCGCACGATGCCTCCGGCCTGCAGCGCGAAGCCCGCGCAGGAGCCAACCAGTCCGCCGCCACCAATGATTGCGACCTTCATGCGGTCAATGCTCTTTCGTTTATCGCGCTGTCACTTCGACAGGGCTTGCATCACCTGATCGGTGATCGCCTTCACGAGGTTCTCTGTGTCCGCTGGTGCCTTCACCGCCGACTTCGTTTCGAGATATCCCGGATAGTCCGGTACCGCACCGAACGCCTGCGGCTGCGGCAGTTGCTCCTTGTATCCGTCGCGGAAGGCGCTATTGCCGCACAGGTCGCAGTTTTCGACGTGGAATCGCGGATCGTCGAAGCCTAGTCGCTTCTTGAGATCCAAGAGCTCATTCGTCTGCTGCTGCGTGAAGTATTCGACCCGTCCGAGTTGCCGGGCCAGCATCAAAATGCGGCAATAGGAGTCGAGGATCTCCGTCTTCCAGAACGCCTCTTCGAGGTTTTTACCGAAGCTCACCGTCCCGTGATTCTTGAGAATGATGCAGCTTGTTCCCTTGAGGAACGGCAACACCGTATCGGCAAATTTCTGCGTGCCCGGCGTCTCATAGGGAGCGATAGGAATCTCGCCCATGAAGACTTCGACTTCAGGCAGAACGCACTGCGGAATCGGTTCGCCGGCGACGGCAAACGCGGTCGCGTGCGGCGGATGGCAGTGGACGACGGCCTGAACGTCGGGCCGCGACTTCATGATGGAGAGGTGCAGCAGGATCTCGCTCGTCCGTTTCTTTTTGCCCGCGATCTGGTTGCCTTCGAGGTCAACAGCGCAGATGTCCTCCGGCGTCATGTATCCCTTACAGATCATGGTCGGCGAACAGAGGACTTCGTTCGGACCGACGCGGATCGACAGGTTGCCGTCGTTGGCCGCGGCAAAGCCCTTTTGATAGACCCGCCGGCCGATTTCGCAAATCAGTTCTTTGAGCTTCCGGTCGTGAATCCCGCTGTTCCAACTGTTACCCGTGCGGGACCCGTTGCTTGTTGTCGATTTCACCATCGCAGATTTCCGTTTTCCTTTGCTAATCCACTTCGATCACGTCCAGAATGGCCGCGTTGTAGGCGTCAATCGGCTTTTGTTCTGGGTGGAACGGGGCCGAGGCTTCCGCCCCTTCGCTGATCGCGACAAGCGACCCAAGTCCGGCACCAAGTTCATCATAGGTCACAAACGATTCTTCGCGGCCGGTTGGCGAACCTTGTAAACCGGCCCGATTGAGGGGCACGCAAATCCGCCACGCCGCCCCGTTCAACGAGGGATGGCACCGCGAAAGCGTGACCGTTCCAATCACTTCCCCAATCCTCATGGCCGCTTCACTCCTTCCAATCGGACGGGGCTGACGGCTTACCGCCCGAACCGATTTCCCGCAGGAGGTTCCGCAACTCGAAAGCCGTGCGATCGGTCGGGTCGATCGCGAACAAGTTGACTCCAAGCTGCGCTTTGAGCGATTTGACCCGCGCCACCGTCATGATCGCTGCCCCCCGCACGTTCGGGTTGCGGTTCGCCCGGCAGACGGCGGCTTCCGGTTTACCCGTGAGAATCACGACCGCATCGCACTCGCCGCGGCACAGCGCGCCCACGGCTCGCCGTGCGGCCTCGAGATGACAGCCGCTCAGCTCGCGGTTCCACTCCGCGGCCACGTCCTTGGCGACTAAATCGAGTGCCGCAGCAACCGCCGGCGTTGACCGTGTGACGATTGCTAGCCACTTTGGACGCGAGCCACTGACGGCGCCATTCGAATCCGCCCGCCGCCAATCGAGTTTGCGGGCCGCCAGAAAATCGAGCGCGGACGGCGTCAGCACCGTTTTGCGTCCGAAGATTAGCGGGCCGGAAATCACTCCACGCTCCTCGAGCAGCGTTGCCGTGACGACGTCCTCGCGAAATTCGATCGACTTCGAGGCGGGTGATGGGGGGGGGGGGAGTTTGGGG
>CAYWOV010000515.1:0-3732 GCA_964459965.1 uncultured Planctomycetaceae bacterium
ATCGGCCCGGCAAGTACTGGCACCAGCCGGTCGAGCGGCCCAAAATGTCGCCCCCGTGCCGAGCACGCTGGCGTGGGACCTCTGGATCGGACCGGCGCCTATGCGGCCCTACGGCGGCAAGGGGGTCTACTGCCCGCACAATTGGCGCGCCTGGTGGGATTTTGGATCAGGCGCATTGGGCGACATGGCGTGCCACGTGGTCGATCCAGCTTATTGGGCGCTTGAGTTGGGCGCTCCGATCTCTGCAGAGGCGACCGCCGAAGGGACGACCCGCGAGTCGGCGCCCGCCTGGCAGATCATCCGTTTCGAATTCCCCGCGCGCGAGGCCACCGATCCGCGGTGGAAAGTGTCGCACAAGCTGCCCCCCGTCACGCTCACCTGGTACGACAGCGGCAAAAAACCGTCCCAAGCGCTCGGCGACGGCAAACCCTTGTCGTCCTCAGGCACGATTTTCGTGGGTGAGACGGGCCGGCTCTACAGTCCCAGCGAATACGGCATAAAGCACGTTTTGCTTCCGGAAGAGAAATTCGTCGACTACAAAGGGCCCGATCCCTACCTGCCGCGTAACCCGCTGACGCAAGCCGCGCCGTACCTCGAGTGGATCGCTGCCTGCAAAGGCGGGCCGATGTCGCTCTCGAACTTCGAATACGCGGCCCGTCTCACCGAATCGATGCTCGTCGGCGTGCTGGCCGTGCGTCTCGGCAAAAAGATCGAATGGGACTCGGCCAACCTGCGGGCCGCCAACGCCCCGGAAGCCGCCGCCATCGTCAAACGCGAATACCGGCCCGGCTGGACGGTCTAGTTTTGTAGCAGGCTGTCTGTTCCAAGTTTGAGGGTCGGGTGCCACTGGCGGGGGCTCTGGCCCGCCAGTGCCGTTGCCGTTTGACGACAGAAACGCGCGGCATTGAGCATCGCATTGGTCGAAGACCTGATAGCAATGACGGCGCGTGCCAGCTCGTAATCAAGACACTGGCGGGCCAAAGCCCCCGCCAGTGGCACCCGACAGATCCCTGTAGACCGTCCCGTACGTCCGACGAGTGACCCGTTACCTGCACAAGATTTCGTGGACCGAGCGCTCGATCGTCGTGCACATGCCGTCGAGGTCCAGATCGTCGGCCTGGTGGCCGAAGGGCGATTCGACCGAGTAGGCCACGATTTCCAAACCGATCAGGAAAAAGGAAACCACAAACACCATCGGGATCGTCCACACCAGAAAATCCTCGACGAGGCCCCAGGGCAGCGTGAGCACGTAGAGAAATACGCACTTGTTCACAAACACGCGATAAGAAACGGCCAAGCGCGTGTTGAGGATCTTCTCGCAGCCGCCGCAGACTTCCATCAGGATGCGGGCCTCGGTGTCGAAAGTCCGCGTGATCTGGTCCGAGATCAAGTTCCGGCTCCGCCACGATTCGATCATCGCGTAAATCCGTGACGCGACGACGCCCGGCGGGTGCAGCGGATCGTCCATCAGGTCTTCAAAGCCGGGCACCCGCTTCAAGTCGTTGATGCGGCGGAGATGATCGCGGAGCGTGGTCGCGAAGACCGAGAGCAGGTTGGCGAGCTGCAGCCGCTCTTCGGCCGTCGCGGCGACGAAGTGCCGCCCTTTGAGGGCCAGATTGCGGCTGGCGTTGATCAGCGTGCCCCACAGCGAGCGGGCCTCCCACCATTTCGCGTAGGCGCCGTTGGTGCGGAACACCAGCAGCATGCTGACGACCAGCCCCAGAATGGCGTGCACGGTCGAGTGCACGTTGATGTAGTCGGCATAGCCCGCGTACTGCTTCCACACGGCCAACAAGCTGTAAGCGGTCATCAACAGCGAGTAGGCGATGATCCGCCCCAACGTGGTGTTGAAGGAAAACAGCGAAGCCAGGCTCGGACTGCGGTCGCTCATGGAGAATGAGGGTATCCGCGTCGCCCGGCTGTTTTCAATTCCGCGCCGCACCTTTTCCGACGGGAGGCTGCGTGCTTCGTCAAGTGCGCGCAAAAAAACCGGCTGACGCTTGAGTCAACCGGTTGATTCGCACTCTAGCCCGGTCGGAGTTGCCGGGCGGTGAACGATGTTCTAATTAACGTATGCGTTCTCAGGCCGAGAAGCTGCTGCCGCAGCCGCAGCTCTTGACCGCGTTCGGATTCTCAAACGTGAAGCCCCGCTTCTCCAGCCCCTCGTAAAAGTCGACCGTCGTGCCGTCGAGGAACAGGTAGCTCTTTTTGTCGACGGCCACCGGAACGCCGTGCTGGTTCGAGACATGGTCCTTCGCGGTGTCCGACTTTTCATCGAAGCCCAGGCTGTACTGGAATCCGCTGCAGCCACCGCCGGCCACGCCGATGCGAAGCACGGTCGCTTCGGGCATCTTCTGCTCCGACAGGACTCGTTGGATTTCTTTCGCCGCCTTTTCGGTAATGGTGACTGACATCGATCGAGCAACTCCGATTTGAGGTTTACCGTATTATCAGTTTCCGGCCCCGGCTCGCCCCGGCGGCCGGCATGCCATCCATCAATATTATAGCGGACAACTCCCAAGAATCACGAGACCTCTTCGCCGCCGGAGCCATTCGACCGGCGGACGGGCCGTTTTTCGCGGATACTCGATTTCCCCGGCACAGAACGCTTAGGATTGGGAGATGACTCGTCCCGAACGCCCGTTCTGGCCCCAAAACGCTCCGCCGGAGCGGGAAACGACGCAAACCGCCTCCGTACCCGCTGGCCTGACGGCGCAGCGGCTGCTGTCCGACGATTTTGCACCCTCGCTGCCCAAAGTCTTCGTCAAATCGCCGACAGGACACCCGTATATTTACCGCAAGCGGATCGCCCGCTTCGACGCGGCCCTGCGGCCGGGCGGACTGGCGTCCGTCTGCGTCGAGCGGGGAGCCGTGTTCGCGTACGGCCTGTTTAATCCGCGGGCCGAGATTTCCGTCCGCCTCCTCTGCTGGGGACCCGAGCGGCCTGACGAGGCGTTTTGGACAGAGAAGCTGACCGAGGCCGTCGCGTTGCGCCGCGATCTGCTCGGTCTCGACGCGCACACCGATGCCTACCGCGTGCTGCATTCGGAAGGCGACGGCCTTTCCGGAATTGTCGTCGATCGCTTCGGCGACGTGCTCTCGGGCGAGGCATTCAGCCTGGGCATGTTTCAGCGCGGAGGCGATCTGCTCGATCGACTCAACGCAATACTGGGGACCAAATCCTGGATCCTGCGCCCCGGCCCGGCCAGCTTCGATCAGGAAGCCTTCGACTCCGAACCGCTCCGCTCGACCGACGCGCCGGCGGCCGTCACCATTCAAGAATACGGCACCCGCTTTCGCGTGAAGTTCGCCGAAGGCCACAAGACGGGCTTCTTCTGCGACCAGCGGGAAAACCGGCGGCGATTGGCCGGCTATTGCTCGGGCAAAACGGTGCTCGATCTGTGTTGCTACACGGGCGGCTTCGCCGTGCAGGCGAAGAAACTCGGCAACGCGGCCGACGTGACGGGAGTCGATCTCGACGAAGGCCCGCTGCAACTGGCCCGCGAAAACGCCAATCTGAACCAGGTCCGCGTGAACTTCGTGCAGTCCGACGCCTTCGCCTACATGCGCGACATGCTCCGCAACGGCCGCCAATACGACGTCGTCGTCCTCGATCCGCCCAAGCTGATCCGCACGCGGGACGAACTGGAGGACGGCCGCCGCAAACACTTCGACCTCAACCGCCTGGCCATGCAGCTCGTCCGCCCCGGCGGCCGGCTGTTGAGCTGCACG